>CALFSF010000182.1 GCA_937917025.1 uncultured Paraburkholderia sp. | reverse complement strand
CCGAGTTCCGGCGGCGTCTGTTCCAGCGCGATCTTCACCGACGACACGATCTGGTTCAGCGGATCGGTGAGTGCTTCCAGGATCTCGTTGCTCGAGATCGTGAAGCTGCGCGGAATACCTTCCGACAGGTTGCGGCCCTTCACTTCCATTTCCTTGACTTCGGAACCCGGGAACGCGGAGCCGATTTCCTTCTTGATGGCCTCGGCCGTTTGCTCGCCGATCAGCATGCCGTAGTTGCGGCGGATGTAGTTGACGATGGCTTCGTCAAACTTGTCGCCGCCGACGCGCACCGACCCTTTGTACACGATGCCGCCGAGCGAGATCACGCCGACTTCCGTCGTGCCGCCGCCGATGTCGACGACCATCGAGCCGGTGGCTTCCGACACCGGCAGCCCGGCGCCGATTGCCGCGGCCATCGGTTCCTCGATGAGGTAGACCTGCGAAGCGCCCGCGCCGTGCGCGGCTTCCTTGATCGCGCGGCGCTCGACCTGGGTCGAACCGCACGGCACGCAGATGATGATGCGCGGCGACGGCGAGAACATGCGCGATTCGTGAGCGGTCTTGATGAACTGCTTGATCATCTGCTCGGTGACGGTGAAGTCGGCGATCACGCCGTCTTTCATCGGGCGGATCGCCTCGATGTTGCCCGGGACCTTGCCGAGCATCTGCTTGGCTTCCTTGCCGACCGCCTGAATCGTTTTCTTGCCGTTCGGACCGCCTTCCTGGCGGATCGACACCACGGAGGGTTCATCGAGAACGATGCCTTTGCCGCGCATATAGATGAGCGTATTGGCAGTGCCGAGGTCAATGGCCAGATCGTTGGAGAAGTAGCTGCGCAAAAAACCGAACATTCAAAAATCCTGTCTCGCTGGGGGCCGGGCCTCGCATCGTACGCGCAGGGCGGCAGCGGAAAAAATAACAGCTTCAGGTCGGGCGCGAACATGCCACAGGAGCCTGAAACTGCGAGGGAATCTACCGGAAACTGAAACAAGGCCGCACGGTGTGCTGGAAAATGTCCGGTAAGGCCTTGGTAAGTCGGACCGGGTTTGGGTCGAACGCGTAATGATACCTTATAATTTTGGATGTTTTGGAGGAAACGGACGGTACTTTTTGCCGTCGCCGGCCCCTTTCCGGGGGTGCGCTCCAATGTCGTAACTCTCTGTCGCAGCACTGTTTTTCCGCACTGCGCCAGTCCACGTCTCTTTTCGGTGACCGCATGGCCCTGACCCTGACCGATGTGAAACGCATCGCACACCTCGCGCGGCTCGAATTGCCCGATGCCGACGCGGAGCACACGCTTGTCCAGCTCAACGATTTCTTCGGCCTCGTCGAGCAGATGCAGGCCGTCGATACCACCGGCATCGCGCCGCTCGCGCATCCGATCGAGCAGATCGAGGACGTCGCGCTGCGCCTGCGTGACGACGCCGCCACCGAGGTCGTGCGCCGCGACGATTTCCAGCGCCCCGCGCCGGCCGTGCAGGACGGGCTGTATCTGGTGCCGAAGGTCATCGAATAGGCGCTGGCCGCGCGCCCGTGCCCGCGTGAGGCGGGCATTCACGGCACGGCAGGCCGGCGGGCAGCCGGACGCCTTCGCGACAGCGCCACGCGCTGTCGCGCTTTCCAGGAATAAACGCAATGCATGAAAAAAGTTTGATCGAACTGCGCGCCGCGCTCGATGCGAAGGAATGTTCCGCCGTCGAGCTCGCGCAGACGTATCTGCAGCGCATCGAAGCCGCGAAGAGCCTGAACGCGTTCATCCAGGTCGATGCGGAACTGACGCTCGCGCAGGCCAGAGCCGCCGACGCGCGTCTGGCCGCCGGCAACGCCGGTCCGCTGACGGGCCTGCCCATCGCGCACAAGGACGTGTTCGTGACGCGCGGCTGGCGCTCGACCGCCGGCTCGAAGATGCTCGCGAACTACGAAAGCCCGTTCGACGCGACGGTCGTCGACCGGCTGGCGCGCGCGGGCATGGTATGCGTCGGCAAGACGAACATGGACGAATTCGCGATGGGTTCGTCGAACGAGAACTCGCACTTCGGCCCCGTGCAGAACCCGTGGGACCGCAAGGCCGTGCCGGGCGGCTCGTCGGGCGGCTCGGCCGCCGCGGTCGCGGCGCGCCTCGCGCCCGCCGCGACGGGCACCGACACCGGCGGCTCGATCCGCCAGCCGGCGTCGTTTACCGGCATCACCGGCATCAAGCCGACGTACGGCCGCGTGTCGCGCTACGGGATGATCGCGTTTGCGTCGTCGCTGGATCAGGGCGGCCCGTTCGCGCAGACGGCGGCCGACTGCGCGACGCTCCTCAACGCGATGGGCGGCTTCGACGAGCGCGATTCCACGAGCCTCACGCGCGACGACGAAGACTACACGCGCTATCTCGGCCAGGCATGGAGCGCCGACGCCAGCGCCGGCAAGCCGCTCGCCGGCCTGCGTATCGGCCTGCCGAAGGAATACTTCGGCGCGGGCCTCGCCGATGACGTCCGTGCGTCGATCGATGCCGCGCTGAAACAGTACCAAGCGCTCGGCGCGACGCTCGTCGACGTGTCGCTGCCGAAGACCGAGCTGTCGATTCCCGTGTACTACGTGATCGCGCCGGCGGAAGCGTCGTCGAACCTGTCGCGTTTCGACGGCGTGCGTTACGGCCATCGCGCGGCGCAGTATCGCGACCTGCTCGACATGTACAAGAAGTCGCGTGCCGAAGGGTTCGGTCCGGAAGTGAAGCGCCGCATTCTGGTCGGCACGTACGTGCTGTCGCACGGCTACTACGACGCGTACTACCTGCAGGCACAGAAGATCCGCCGCATCATCGCGCAGGACTTCCAGGAAGCGTTCAGGCAGTGCGACGTGATCATGGGCCCGGTCGCGCCATCGGTCGCGTGGGATCTCGGCGCGAAGGGCGACGACCCCGTGCAGATGTACCTCGCGGACATCTACACGCTGTCGGTGAGTCTCGCGGGCCTGCCCGGCATGAGCGTGCCGTGCGGTTTCGGCGCGGGCGCGAATGCCGGGCGTCCGGTGGGTCTGCAGATCATCGGCAACTATTTCAGCGAAGCCCGCATGTTGCAGGTCGCCGACGCGTTCCAGCGCGCGACCGGCTGGCATCGTCAAACCCCGGCAGGAGTGTGAATCCATGACCACGCAATGGGAAGTCGTTATCGGTCTTGAGACGCACGCGCAGCTGTCGACCGTCTCGAAGATTTTTTCCGCCGCATCCACGCAGTTCGGCGCCGCGCCGAACACGCAGGCCGCGCCCGTCGATCTCGCGTTGCCGGGCACGCTGCCGGTGATGAACCGCGGCGCCGTCGAACGCGCGATCCAGTTCGGTCTCGCGATTGGCGCGACGGTCGCGCCGCGCAGCATCTTCGCGCGCAAGAATTATTTCTATCCCGATCTGCCGAAGGGCTATCAGATCAGCCAGTACGAGATTCCGGTCGTGCAGGGCGGACAGATCACGATCCAGGTGCCCGCCAACGAGAAAGCCGGCAAGCCCGCGTACGAAAAAACCGTCAACCTGACGCGCGCCCACCTCGAGGAAGACGCGGGCAAGTCGCTGCATGAAGACTTCGCAGGCATGACGGGCATCGATCTGAATCGTGCAGGCACGCCGCTGCTCGAAATCGTCACCGAGCCGGAAATGCGCAGCGCCGCCGAAGCGGTCGCGTACGCGAAAACGCTGCACACGCTCGTCACGTGGCTTGGCATCTGCGATGGCAATATGCAGGAAGGCTCGTTCCGTTGCGACGCGAACGTGTCGGTGCGTCCGGTCGGCGAGGAGAAGTTCGGCACGCGCGCCGAGATCAAGAACCTGAACTCGTTTCGCTTTCTCGAAGAAGCGATCCAGTACGAAGTGCGCCGCCAGATCGAACTGATCGAAGACGGCGGCACGGTGGTGCAGGAAACACGTCTGTACGACCCGGACAGGCGCGAAACGCGTTCGATGCGCAGCAAGGAAGACGCGCACGATTACCGCTATTTCCCCGACCCCGACCTGATGCCGCTAGTGATCGACGCAGCGTGGATCGAGCGCGTGAAGAGTGCCCTGCCGGAGCTGCCGGAAGCGATCCAGACCCGCTTTGTCGGGCAATACGGCCTCACGCCGTATGACGCGGGCGTGCTGACGTCGAGCAAGGCGACGGCCGCGTACTATGAGGCGCTCGTCGCGAAACTCGGCGCGGCGCACGCGAAAGTCGCGGCGAACTGGCTGAACGGCGAGGTGTCGTCGCAACTGAACCGCGAAGGGCTCGACATCGCGCAAAGCCCTGTGTCGGCTGCGCAGCTTGCGGTGCTGTTGCAACGGATCGTCGACGGCACGATTTCCAACAAGATCGCGAAGGAAATCTTCGTCGCGATCTGGGAAGAAAAAGCCACCGACGAAGCCGCCGCGGACCGCATCATCGAGGCCAGGGGTCTCAAGCAGATCTCGGACGTGGGCGCGCTCGAAGCGATCATCGACGAAGTCCTCGCGGCGAACGCGAAGTCGGTCGAGGAATTCCGCGCCGGCAAGGAAAAGGCGTTCAACGCGCTGATCGGTCAGGCGATGAAAGCCACGAAGGGCAAGGCCAATCCGCAGCAGGTCAACGATCTGCTGAAGAAGAAGCTGGGCTGATCTGAAGTAAAGGTGTCGCGGGGCGTTTCATGCAATCGGGAAACGCCGCCGGTCATGACGGGCTGTTGCCGGACGAAGGTTGAGGCAGCGGCCCGTTTCCTTTTGTCGACTCTCGTTTGACGTCGCGTCAGCAAAGAGGTCCGCATGGCAAAGAAACCTGAGCTGGATGATTTTCGCGTTCCGTTTTTCGACGAGAAAGGCAAGCCGGCGAAGTTCCCGCTCGGCGAGTTCGATCCCGGCGTGAAGCCCTTTTCGAGCGGCTCGAAAGACGGCGACCGGGCGCGTCTCGCGGAGATCGGCGCGCTGCTCGACGGCCTGCAGGAGCGCCTGCACGCGCAGCGCGTTCGACGCGTCCTGCTCGTGCTGCAGGGCATGGACACGAGCGGCAAGGACGGCACGATCCGCGCGGTCTTTCACGAGGTCGATCCGCTGGGGTTGCGCATCGTGCCGTTCAAGGCGCCGACGCCCGCCGAAGCGGCGCATGATTTTCTGTGGCGCGTCCACGCGCAGGCGCCGGCTGCCGGCGAACTGACGATCTTCAACCGCAGCCACTACGAAGATGTGCTGGTGCCCGCGGTGCGCGGCGACATCGACGCCGACGAATGCGCGCGCCGTTATCGCCACATCCGCGAATTCGAGGCGCTGCTTGCCGACAGCGGCACGACCATCATCAAATGCATGCTGCACATTTCGAAGGACGAACAGAAGAAGCGCCTGCAGGCGCGCATCGACGATCCGACGAAGCACTGGAAATTCGACGTCGCCGATCTCGATGCACGCAAGCTGTGGGGCAAATACCAGAACGCCTATCAGGACGCGCTCGCCGCGACGTCGACCGGTTACGCGCCGTGGTACGTGATTCCGGCCGATTCGAAGACGCACCGCAACGTGATGATCGCCGAGCTGCTGTTGCGCGCGTTCGAAGGATTGAAGCTCGAGTTTCCGCCGGCCAAGGCATCGCTGAAGGGCCTGAAAATCGCATGACGCCAGTTTTAGCCGGTTTTGGCCGGCGCGCTGCAAACCATCCAATAACAGGGGAAACGACATGTTGCGTGTGATTACCGCCAACCTCAACGGCATCCGCTCGGCGGCCAAAAAAGGTTTCTTCGACTGGTTCCGCGACCAGAATGCCGACGTGCTCTGCGTACAGGAAATCAAGTGCTCGCAGGACGACATGACGCCTGAATTTCTCGCGCCGCACGGCTACACCGGCTACTTCCAGCACGCGGTGAAAAAGGGCTACAGCGGCGCGGGCGTGTACACGCGCGTCGAACCGGACGAAGTCGTGATCGGTTTTGGCAGCGAGGAGTTCGACGCCGAAGGGCGTTACGTCGAAGTGCGCTTCGGCAATCTGTCGGTGATTTCGGTGTATGTGCCGTCGGGATCGAGCGGCGAGGAGCGGCAACTGGCGAAATACCGCTTCATGGATGTGTTCATGCCGCACCTCGACGCATTGCGCCAGGAACGCGAAGTGATCGTCTGCGGCGACGTGAACATCGTGCACAAGGAAATCGACATCAAGAACTGGAAGGGCAACCAGAAGAATTCAGGCTGTCTGCCGGAGGAGCGCGCGTGGCTCACGAAGCTGTTCGACGAAGTGGGCTACGTCGATGTGTTTCGCACGCTCGACCCGCGCCCGGAACAGTACACGTGGTGGAGCAATCGCGGCCAGGCGTATGCGAAGAACGTCGGGTGGCGGATCGATTACCAGATCGCGACGCCGGGTATTGCCGGCACGGCGAAGCGCACGGACGTGTTCCGCGACATCAAGTTCAGCGACCACGCGCCGCTGACCGTCGATTACGACCACGCGGCCTGACGTATCGGGAAACGCGTTTCAGTCGGTCGCGAATTTACGCTTCGGGCGGCCGATGCCGGCGTAGTCCGGCAATGCGTCGACGGTCTTGCCGATCGCCTTCGCGTAGAGCGGCAGCATGTCGGGCAGGCGTTTCATGATGTCGGCGCGCCGCGCCGGCGTGTACGGATGCACGTAGATGAAGCCCTGATCGCGGTTTTTGCGCGTCGCTGCCGCGAGCTTGTCCCATAGCGTGATGGCGGCGCGCGGATCGAAACCCGCGCGCGACGCGATATCGCTGCCGATCACGTCGGCCTCCGTTTCGTCGGTGCTCTCGTATTTCATTTCGAGCAGTTGCGTGCCGATGCCAAGCGGCGCCTCGCCGAGATCGGCGAGGCCGAAGAGCTGCGGGATCGGTCCGGAGCTGAGCTGCGCGGCCTGCTGTTCGCCGAGCCGCTCGCGCGCGTGTTCGCGCAATGCGTGCGCGATTTCGTGGCCGAGCAGCATGCCAAGCTCGTTGTCGTTCAGGCGCACGCGGTCCAGCAGGCCGCCATACACCACCACCTTGCCGCCCGGCAGACAGTACATCCGGATATCCGGCGACTTCACCACCGCGACATCCCACTTCCAGTTCTTCGCGCGCTCGTTCCATTTCAGCGAGAACGGAATCAGTTGATCCATGGCCGCGCGCACGCGTTTGACGCGCGCGTCCGTCGCGGGATAGAGCTTGTTGGCGTGACTGGCGCCGCGCGCGATTTCGTCGAATTCGGCCGACGCCTGCGATTCGAGCATCGCCGACGGAATCAGATTGCGGAACACCGCCGGGCTGCCGTAGCGGATCGACTGGCTCGGGCCGTATACGTGCTGCTGACCGGATGCGGGCGTTGCGCCCGGCGCTGACGCAGTTGAAGCACTCGAAGCACCAGTCGCAGCGGAGGCGCCCGAAACCGGCGTCGTGGCCGCGGACGCTCGTGGCGCGGGCGCGCTCGCCGCATCCGCCGCGCTGACGGCCGCGTTGGCGGGCGCGTCGGCGGCGAACGCCCGGTGCGCCGGCAACAGCGTCAGGCCCGCGCACACGCCCACGCACGCCGCGAGTGCGGTGCGCCGGAGGGTCGTGAGCATCGTGAGCGGCGGGGCGGACGCGATCAAGACTGCGTTCTCCAGGGAGCGATCCGGAACAAAAGTAACATGCCCGGCACGGCGAGCGCCGTACATACGATGAAGTACGTGAACCAGCCGATCTCGGCGACCACATACCCGCTCGCCGCCGAAGCCAGCGTGCGCGGCACCGAGGCGAGGCTCGTGAAGAGCGCGAACTGGGTGGCGGTGTAGCGCGGATCGGTGGTGCTGGCGATATACGCGGTGAAGGCCGCCAGCGTCAGGCCGGTCGCGAAGGTTTCGAAGCCATAGACGAGCGCGAGCGCGACCAGACGCGGATCGAGCTGGACGGTCCAGTGGATGCCGACCCACGACAGCAGCTTCGTCGTGCCCTGACCCGTCGTCATGGCGAAATCGTAGATCGCGGCCAGCGTGTGCGACGCGGGGCCAAGCTGCGCAAGCCACGCAAAACCGAGCGTCGACACCATCTGCAGCAGGCCGAAGATCCACAGGCCGCGGCCGATGCCGATCTTCATCAGCCACACGCCGCCGACGATGCCGCCCGCGAGGCTCGCGCCGAACGCGGTCGTCTTCGCGATCACGCCGATCTGCGTGCGCGAAAAGCCAATATCGAGGAAGAACGACGTGGACAGCGTGGTCGCCATGACGTCGCCGAGCTTGTACAGGAAGATGAAGCCAAGCACGAACAGCGCGCCCTTCCAGCCGTCGCGCAGGATGAATTCGCGGAACGGCAGCACGATCGCGTCGCGCAGGTTCTTCGGCGGCGCGCCGTGCACTTCGGGCTCGCTGACGAGCAGCGTCATCACCATCCCCGGCAGCATGAACGCCGCGGTGACGATAAAGACGGTGGTCCAGGGCAGATGGTCCGACAGGATCAGCGCGAGCGAACCCGGCACGAGCGCCGCGATCTTGTACGCGTTCACGTGAACGGCGTTGCCGAGACCCTGCTGCGTGTCGGTGAGCAGTTCGCGCCGATAGGCGTCGATCGCAATGTCCTGGCTCGCGCCGAAGAACGCGACCAGCGC
This sequence comes from uncultured Paraburkholderia sp., assembly GCA_937917025.1. GTDB lineage: Bacteria > Pseudomonadota > Gammaproteobacteria > Burkholderiales > Burkholderiaceae > Paraburkholderia. The sequence continues at coordinate 484 of CALFSF010000182.1, read as the reverse complement.
GGTCAGCGCGGCGACGGTCCAGATCGCATCGCGCGGCGACACGAAGCCGAGCGTCGCGATCGCGCCCGCGACGAGAATCTGCGTGACGAGCATCCAGCCGCGCCGCCTGCCCGGACGCCAGCCCGGCAGACGCGGCAGATAGCGGTCCATCAGCGGCGCCCAGACGAATTTCCACGTGTACGGAAACTGGATCAGCGCGAAGAGGCCGATTTCCTTCAGGTTGACGCCTTCGGAGCGCAACCAGGCCTGCACCAGATAGACGAGCGTGAAAAGCGGCAACCCCGACGTAAAGCCGAGGAAGACGCATATCAGCATGTGTCGGTTGAAAAACGCACGCCAGCCGGGGTGGTCTTCGTGAGCGGAAAGTGCAGGCGCCTCGTGTGGCGGGTTCGACATGTGGATAGTCTGCGTTAGCTTTTCTTGACCCGATAGACCGCAAGACTACCACGCCAGTTCGCGCCCCAACGGACCACGCGGCCGCCGT
>CALFSF010000181.1 GCA_937917025.1 uncultured Paraburkholderia sp. | reverse complement strand
CCGCGACATGCAGATCGCGCTGGTCAAGGCGCTCGGCGGCGGGTTCGACGCCACGCAGACCGGTCTCGTGGTGCCGACCGACGCCCCCGCTTCCGCCGCACACGCATCGAACTGAGCCGGACCGAACGCCCATCCGGATAAACGACGAAGACTGAGAGAATACGGAGCACATCAATGAGCACCCCCCAACAGCCCGCGGCGAGCACGCAACCGGCAAACAACGGCAAGCGCCGGCGGATGATGACGCTGCTCGTCATCGTGATCCTGATCGCCGCGATTGCGTATGGCCTGTACTACTTCCTCGTCGCGCGCTTCCACGAAGACACCGACGATGCCTACGTGAACGGCAACGTCGTGCAGATCACGCCGCAGGTCACGGGCACGGTCGTCTCGGTGAACGCCGACGACACGCAGACGGTCAAGGCCGGCGACCCGGTCGTCGTGCTGGACCCGGCGGATTCGCGCGTCGCGCTCGAATCGGCTGAAGCCAATCTCGCGCAGGTCGTGCGCCAGGTGCGCGGCCTGTTCGCCGACGACAGCCAGTATCAGGCCCAGGTCGCCGTGCGCCAGTCCGATCTGAAGCGCGCGCAGGACGACCTGAAGCGCCGTTTGACGGTGGCGCAAACGGGCGCGGTTTCGCTGGAGGAAATCTCGCATGCCCGCGACGCCGTGAGCAGTGCGCAGGCCGCGCTCGACGCCGCGCAACAGCAGCTCGTCGCGAACCGCGCGCTGACCGCGAACACGACGGTCGCCAACCATCCGAACGTGCAGGCCGCGGCCGCCAAGGTCCGCGACGCGTATCTGAACAACGCGCGCAACACGCTGCCGGCGCCCGTCACCGGGTACGTCGCGAAGCGTTCGGTGCAGGTCGGCCAGCGCGTCTCGCCGGGCACGCCGCTGATGGCAATCGTGCCGCTGAACGGCGTGTGGGTCGACGCGAACTTCAAGGAAGTGCAGCTGAAGCACATGCGCATCGGCCAGCCGGTCGAATTGACGGCCGACGTCTATGGTTCGGGCGTGACGTTCCACGGCAAGGTCGTCGGCTTCTCGGCCGGCACCGGCTCGGCGTTCTCGCTGCTGCCCGCGCAGAACGCGACGGGCAACTGGATCAAGGTCGTGCAACGCCTGCCGGTGCGGATCGCGCTCGATCCGCAGGAACTCGCGGCGCATCCGCTGCGCATCGGCCTGTCGATGCAGGCCGACGTGAACATCAAGGACGAAAACGGCGGCCAGCTCGGCAACGCGCCGAACACCGTCTATCAGACGAACGTGTTCGACAAATACGGCGATCAGGCCGATGCCGAAATCGCACGCATCATCGCGGCGAACGCCGGCCCGAACGGCGGCCAGTACAGCGGCGCGCAGAAGTCAGCCGACCGCGGCTCGAAAGGCGCGGCAAAGCTGATGTAAGCGGCGTCATGGCGCTTGTCGCCACACCGGCAATACTTCAAAAGGTTTCATGGCTCAGGCTCAAGTCCCGCACCCTCCGCTGGAGGGTGCGCAACTGGTGATCGGCACGATCGCCGTTTCGCTCGCGGTTTTCATGAACGTGCTCGATACGTCGATTGCCAATGTGTCGATCCCGTCGATTTCGGGCGACCTCGGCGTCTCGTCGGATCAAGGCACGTGGGTGATCACGTCGTTCGCGGTGGCGAACGCGATTTCCGTGCCGCTCACAGGCTGGCTCACGGATCGCATCGGCCAGGTGCGTCTTTTCATGGCGTCGATCATCCTGTTCGTGATCTCGTCGTGGATGTGCGGGCTCGCGCCGACGCTGCCGTTCCTGCTCGCGTCGCGCGTGCTGCAAGGCGCGGTGGCGGGGCCGATGATTCCGCTGTCGCAGACGTTGCTGCTCGCCAGTTATCCGCGCGCCAAGGCGCCGATGGCGCTCTCGATGTGGGCGATGACCACGCTGATCGCGCCGGTGGCCGGGCCGATTCTCGGCGGCTGGATCTCCGACAACATCTCGTGGCCGTGGATCTTCTACGTGAACATTCCGGTGGGGTTCGTCGCCGCGGCCGCGACGTGGGTGATCTTTCGCAACCGCGATTCGGTCATCCGCAAGGCGCCGATCGACGGCGTCGGTCTCGCGCTGCTGATCACGTGGGTCGGCTCGCTGCAGATCATGCTCGACAAGGGCAAGGACCTCGACTGGTTCTCGTCGACGACGGTCGTCGTGCTCGCCCTCACCGCAGTGATCGCGCTCGCGTTCTTCATCGTGTGGGAATTGACGGCGGAGCATCCGGTGGTCGACCTGTCGCTCTTCTCGAAGCGCAACTTCACGGGCGGCACCGTCGCGCTGTCGATCGGCTACGGCCTCTACTTCGGCAACCTCGTGCTGCTGCCGCTGTGGCTGCAGACCGACATCGGCTATACCGCGACCGAGGCGGGCCTCGTGATGGCGCCCGTCGGGCTCTTCGCGGTGCTGCTCTCGCCGCTCACGGGCAAGTTCCTGCCGCGCACCGATCCGCGCTATATCGCGACCGCGTCGTTTCTCGTGTTCGCGCTGTGCTTCTGGATGCGCTCGCGCTACACGACGGGCGTCGATACGTATTCGCTGCTGATGCCCACGCTGATTCAGGGCATCGGCATGGCCGGCTTCTTTATCCCGCTGGTGTCGATCACGTTGTCGGGCCTGCCGGGCAACCGGATTCCGGCCGCGTCGGGCCTGTCGAATTTCGTGCGGATCATGTGCGGCGGGATCGGCACGTCGATTTTCCAGACGGCGTGGGATCACCGGACGATCCTGCATCACGCGCAGCTCTCGGAACAGGCCAACGCCTACAATCCGGTGTTCGATCATTCGATGCAGCAGCTTGGCGCAGCCGGGTTCAACCAGCCGCAGGCGTACGGCCTCTTCAACTCGATGGCGACGCAGCAGGCCGCGCAGCTCGGCGTGAACGATCTGTTCTTTGTCTCGGCCGGCATCTTTGTCGCACTGATCGCGCTGATCTGGATCACGAAGCCGGAGCGTGCCGGCGGCGATGCGGGTGCCGCGGCGGCGGCCGCGCACTGAGGTTCGTCTATCCGCGACGCGGCAATTCAATCGACGCGCCGCGGAATGAAAAAAGCGGTGCCGTGTGATTGCGGCACCGCTTTTTTCGTTGTGAAGCGCGGCTCGCGCTTCAGTTCGCGGCGCTCACGACGAGTCGTTCCGGCGCGAGCACGCCGTCGCCAGCTTTCGCGACGCCAAGCAGCCGGCCTTCGCCATAGACGCGCATGCGCGGCGACTGCTTCAGCACATCCTGGCTGATCGCCAGTTCGTCGAGCCGCAGACGCTGGCCGTGCAAAAAACGTCGCGCGGCTTCAGCATCGAGTTGCACTTCGGGAAACGTCGACAGCAATGCGTCGACCGGTTGCAGCCACGCATCGCGCGCGGATTCCGTCGCGTCCGAAAGCGCATCGAGCGTGACCGCATGTTCGAGCGTCAACGCGCCGACGCCCGTCCGGCGCAGCGCCACCAGGTGCGCGCCGCAACCGAGCGCTTCGCCGATATCCTCGGCCAGCGTGCGAACGTAGGTGCCCTTGCTGCACGTCACACGGAACGTCACGTCAGGCAACGCGCACGCGATCAGATCGAGTACGTAAATCGTGACCTGGCGGCCTTCCCGCTCGACCACCTGCCCGGCGCGCGCGTATTCGTAAAGCGGCTTGCCGTCGCGCTTCAACGCGGAATACATCGGCGGAATCTGGACGATGTCGCCGCGAAACCGCGCCATCGCGTCGATCACCGCGGCCTCGTCGCACGAAACGTCACGCGTTTCCGCAGCTTCGCCTTCGGCGTCGCCAGTGGTCGTGCGAACGCCGAGACGCATCGTTGCTTCATACGTCTTGTCGGCTTCGAGCAGATCCTGCGAGAACTTGGTCGCCTCGCCGAAACACAGCGGGAGCAGGCCGGATGCGAGCGGATCGAGCGTGCCGGTGTGGCCCGCCTTCTTCGCGAGATAGAGACGTTTGGCGCGGATCAGCGCGTCGTTGCTCGACAGGCCGATGGGCTTGTCGAGCAGCAGCACGCCGTCGAGCGCGCGGCGCGCAATGCGCGGGCGTTGTGGTGCGGTCATGTCAATCGAACGCTGGCTTGAATGAAGGACGCGAGCTCACTCGTCCTTGGCGCGCGAAGCGTTCGCTTCGTCGATCAGACGCGACATCTCGACGGCCTGCTCGATCGTCTTGTCGTAGTGGAAATGCAGCGTCGGCACGGTGTGAATGTGCAGGCGCCTGAACAGCTGGTTGTGCAGATGACCGGCCGCGTGATTGAGCGCCTCCTGCGTCTGCTGCGGATCGCCCGTCAGCGTCGTGAAGAACACTTTTGCGTGCGCGTAATCCGGCGTCAACTCGACGCTCTGAAACGTGACGAGTCCGATGCGCGGGTCTTTCACTTCGCGCAGCAGCTCGGACAGGTCGCGCTGGATCTGATCGGCGATCTGCACGTTGCGATTGGGAGAAGAACGTTTTTTAGGCATGGTGAATCCGTGATCCGGTTTGTCGGCTGTGTTGCGTTCAGGCCGGATCGGCAGGGGGAGTGAAACGACCCGCCGCGACCTGAATCCGCACACAGACACCGACACAAAAACAAAGGGCGGAGCCGGGCAAGCGCCCGCTCCGCCCTTCGAGCGCTGCGCCAGACTTACAGCGTACGCGCGACTTCCGTGACTTCGAAGACTTCGAACTGGTCGCCTTCGACGATATCGTTGAAGTTCTTCACCGACATACCGCATTCGAAGCCCTGACGGACTTCCTTGACGTCGTCCTTGAAGCGCTTGAGCGAATCGAGTTCGCCGGTGTGGATCACGACGTTGTTGCGCAGCACGCGCACCGACGACGAACGCTTGACCACACCGTCCGTGACCATACAGCCGGCCACCGCGCCGATCTTCGGTACCTTGAAGACCTGACGGACTTCGACCATGCCGGTGATCACCTCGCGCTTCTCCGGCGCCAGCATGCCCGACATCGCGGCCTTCACCTCATCCACTGCGTCATAGATGATGTTGTAGTAGCGAATATCGATGCCATTGGCTTCCGCGAGCTTGCGCGCCTGCGCATCCGCACGCGTGTTGAAGCCAATGATGACTGCCTTCGAAGCCGTTGCCAGGTTGACGTCGGATTCGCTGATACCACCCACCGCGCTATGCACGACCTGCACGCGCACTTCGTCGGTCGAGAGCTTGAGCAGCGACTGGACGAGTGCTTCCTGCGAGCCCTGCACGTCCGCCTTGACGATAAGCGGCAGGTATTGCACTTCGCCTTCGCCCATCTGCTCGAGCATGTTCTCGAGCTTCGCGGCCTGCTGCTTCGCCAGCTTGACGTCGCGGAACTTGCCTTGCCGGCCCCGCGCGACTTCACGCGCCTTGCGGTCGTCCGGCATGACGATGACTTCTTCGCCCGCCGCCGGCACTTCCGACAGACCCTGGATTTCAACCGGGATCGACGGACCCGCCGACTTCGTCGGCTTGCCGGTTTCGTCGAGCATGGCACGCACGCGACCGTAGGCGCTGCCCGCCAGCACGACGTCGCCGCGGTTCAGCGTACCGGACTGGACGAGAATCGTTGCAACCGGACCCTTACCCTTGTCGAGCTTCGCTTCGATGACGAGACCCTTGGCCGGCGCTTCGATCGGTGCCTTCAATTCCAGCACTTCGGCCTGCAGCAGCACGTTTTCGAGCAGATCGTCGATGCCCGCGCCGGTTTTCGCCGACACCGACACGAACGGCGAATCGCCACCGTATTCTTCCGGCACGACGCCTTCCGCGACGAGTTCCTGCTTCACGCGCTCCGGATTCGCGTCCGGCTTGTCGATCTTGTTGATCGCGACGACGAGCGGCACGCCGCCGGCCTTCGCGTGGGCGATCGCTTCCTTCGTCTGCGGCATGACGCCGTCGTCGGCCGCCACCACCAGAATCACGATGTCCGTTGCCTTCGCGCCGCGGGCACGCATGGCCGTGAAGGCCTCGTGACCCGGCGTATCGAGGAACGTGATGACGCCGCGCGGCGTTTCGACGTGATATGCGCCGATGTGCTGCGTAATACCGCCCGCTTCGCCCGCCGCAACCTTCGCGCGACGGATGTAATCGAGCAGCGAGGTCTTGCCGTGATCGACGTGACCCATGACGGTGACGACCGGCGGACGCGGCAGCGCTTCAGCGTCGGAGATTTCGCCCTCGACGAGCATCGCTTCCGGATCGTCCAGCTTCGCCGCGACGGCGTGATGGCCCAGTTCCTCGACGATGATCATCGCCGTTTCCTGGTCCAGCATCTGGTTGATCGTGACCATCTGGCCAAGCTTCATCATCGACTTGATGACTTCCGAAGCCTTCACAGCCATCTTGTGCGCCAGATCGGCAACCGTGATCGTTTCCGGCACGTGCACTTCGCGCACGATCGGTTCGATCGGCGCCTGGAACGTGGTGTTCTGGTCCTGATGCTTGCCACGACCCTTCGGACCGCCGCGCCAGCCGCGATCGACGCCGCCGCTGGAATCGCCGCGCGTCTTGATGCCACGGCGCTTCGCTGCGTCGTCCTGCCAGCCGCCCTTGCCGCCGCCCGGCTTCTTCTTGTCGCCCACCGACGACGGCGCTGCCGTCGTGGCCGGTGCAGCCGCAGGCTTCTTCGCGGCCGGACGGGCCGTCGTTTCGCCTGGCGGACGCGCTGGCTTGTGCAGCGTGCCCTTGGCTTCGGCGGCCTTCGCCGGCTCAGCGGCCTTCGGCGCCGGTTCCGGCGCCTTGGCCTGCTGCGCCTTGCGAGGCGTGTTCATCATCTCGCGGATCGCGCGCGCTTCGGCTTCGGCCGCCGCGCGACGCTTGCTGACTTCTTCCTGCTCGGCGCGTGTTTTTTCCGCAGCCTGACGCGCTGCGTCTTCCGCCTTCTTCGCGGCTTCGCGTTGCGCCGCGCGCTCCGCGGCGGCGCGTTCGTCGTCCTGCTCGGACGGGCGTTCGGCCTGAACGGCCTCCGCCTGCTCCGCTTCGACACGCGCAGCCGCTTCCGCCACCGCCGCGCGCTTCTTCGCGGCATCTTCTTCCGCGCGACGACGCTCCGCCTCGGCCGCCTGTTCGCGTGCCTGGCGCTCTGCTTCCTCGCGCTCGAGCTGTTCCTGACGGGCCTTCAGTTCCTGCGCCTGCTTTTCGAGCAGCTCGGCTTCGTGCCGCGCCTCTTCCTCGCGACGCTGAAGTTCGAGGTCATCGACCTCGGCGACATTCTCAGCCACATGGTTCGATGCATCACCGCCTTCGCCAGCCGCTTCGTCACGGCGGACGAACGTGCGCTTCTTGCGCACTTCGACCTGAATGGTGCGAGCTTTGCCCGTCGCGTCGGATTGCTTGATCTCCGACGTGTGCCGTTTCGTCAGCGTGATCTTGCGCTTGTCGGCATCAGTCGAACCGTGCGACTTGCGCAAGTGGTCGAGCAGACGCGCCTTGTCCGATTCGGACAAAGCATCGTCCTCACTCGCTTTCTGGACACCCGCCGCCTGAAGCTGCTCGAGCAGCACTCCGGCTGGCATTTTGAGTTCCGCGGCAAATTGGGCTACGTTGTTACTCGCCATTCATTCCTCTTAATGCAAGGACCGATTCCCTGCGGTTAGCATCGGGTCATGCGGCCTGACGGCCGCTTTCAGGTCAGTGGGTCATGGTCATTTTCACTGGAACCAGTGTTCACGGGCCTTCATGATCAACGCCTTGGCGGCCTCTTCTTCCATACCCGTCATCTCGGTCAGCTCGTCCACCGCCAGTTCCGCGAGTTCGTCGCGGGTCTGGATCTGGTGTTCGGCCAGCTTCGTGAGCAGGTCGGCGTCCATGCCATCAAGGCTCTTCAGGTCGAGCGCTACGTTTTCGACCTTCTCTTCGTTAGCAATCGCCTGCGTCAGCAACGCGTCGCGGGCGCGATTGCGCAATTCATGCACGGTGTCTTCGTCGAAGGCTTCGATTTCGAGCATCTCGTTGAGCGGCACATAGGCAATCTCTTCGAGGCTCGTAAAGCCCTCGTCGATCAGGATGTCGGCTACTTCCTCATCGACATCGAGACGCGCCATGAACAGGTCACGCAGTACGCTGCGTTCCTGATTCTGCTTTTGTGCAGATTCGTCCGGCGTCATGATGTTGATCTGCCAGCCGGTGAGTTCGCTGGCAAGACGCACGTTCTGGCCACTGCGGCCGATTGCGACCGCGAGTTCGTTTTCGTCCACGACGACGTCCATCGAATGTTTTTCTTCATCGACGACGATCGACTGGACGGCTGCCGGCGCGAGCGCGCCGATCACGAACTGAGCGGGATCCTCCGACCATAGCACGATGTCGACGTTTTCGCCACCGAGCTCATTACGGACGGCTTGCACGCGCGAACCGCGAATGCCCACGCAGGTGCCGATCGGATCGATGCGCTTGTCGTAGGCGATCACGCCAATCTTCGCGCGAACGCCCGGATCGCGTGCGGCCGCCTTGATTTCCAGCAGGCCCTGTTCGATTTCCGGCACTTCCATTTCGAAGAGCTTCATCAGGAATTCGGGCGCGGTGCGCGACAGTTCGATCTGCGGGCCGCGCGCGGTGCGATCGACCTTCGCGATATACGCGCGAACCCGGTCGCCGACGCGCAGGTTTTCCTTCGGAATCAGCTGGTCGCGGCGCAGCAGCGCTTCGACCCGGCCGGTTTCGACGATGAAATTACCCTTGTCGAGGCGCTTGACCGAGCCGGTCATGATGTGTTCGCCGCGTTCCAGGAAGTCGTTCAGGATCTGCTCGCGCTCGGCGTCGCGCACCTTCTGCACGATCACCTGCTTCGCGGCCTGCGCGCCGATACGGCCGAATTCGATCGACGGCACCGGTTCCTCGATGAACTCGTCGAGCTGGATATCGGCTTTCTGTTCGCGTGCCTCGAACAGCAGGATTTCCTGGTCCGGCTCCTGACAACCTGCTTAGTACGGCCCCCCGAGCCCGAGGCGATACGTTTCGTGCTCACCGCTTTCACGGTCGATAGATCGGAAGAGCGTCGTGTAGGGAGCGTAGATCTCGGTGGCCCGAGTATGATTAA
>CALFSF010000180.1 GCA_937917025.1 uncultured Paraburkholderia sp. | reverse complement strand
TATCGAAGCGACTTTCTTTTGCCTACTTTTCTTTGGCAAGACAAAGAAAAGTAGGTGCCGCCCCGCACAGGGGCAACGCTAATAGACCGACACGAATTCAAGGAAAGGCAACCGCGCAAGATAACCGCGAATTGACCGTCACGATCTACAAGCAAGAGCAAAAAACAAATGCCGCCCCGCACAGGGGCAACGCTAATAGACCGACACGAATTCAAGGAAAGGCCAACAAAACAACGCACAGAGACACCATCAACAACAAAAACAACAACAAAAACCAGAAAGGCGCGGCAATCATAACCGCGCTCCTCGTGGTGGCGCTCTCAGCCATTCTCGTCTCCGGCATGCTCTGGCGCCAGCAGGTACAAATCCGAAGAATCGAAAACCAGCGACTCCTGTCGCAAGCCCAGTGGATCTCCCGTGGCGCGCTCGACTGGACGCGCCTCATCCTCCGTTCGGAAGGCGACACCTCCGCCGGTATCACCTACCTCGGCGGTATCTGGAGCGTGCCGATCGCCAGAACACGCCTGTCGGATTTTCTCGGCCAGATCGGCGAGGCCCGCACGACCCAGGGCGCGGACACGTATCTGTCCGGCTCCATCGAAGACGCCCAGGCAAAATTCAACCTGCGTAACCTCGTCTCGAGCCCCGCGCCCGGCGCGCTGCAACTCAACATCGAACAGATCCAGTCGTTCCAGCGTCTCCTCGCGCTCCTCGGCATCAACGGCCAACTCGCAAAGAACACCGCCGTCCAGCTGCGCGCGGGCCTCGGTCAGTCCGCCACCCGCTTTCAGACGCCATCGGCCACCAGCACCGCAACGCCCCAAAATACCCCCCAGCAAGGCGGCATCACCGGCAACAGCAACTTCACGAATCAACCCGGCCTCGCCGACAGCGAAGACAATTCCGCCGTCATGCCGCTTCAGATGACGAGCGTCGATTCGCTGCTCGATATCCCCGGCTTCACGCGAGAATCGGTCGAGCGGCTACGCCCGTTCGTCACCATCCTGCCAACGATATCCGCCATCAACATGAATACCGCCCCCGCCGAAGTGATCGCGGCCGTCGTGCCAGGAATGAGCCTCTCGAGCGCGCAGGCGTTCGTCGCGCGCCGCGAGACGGTGTTCTTCCGGAACGTCGGCGACGTGCAGCTCGCCCTGCGCGGCGCAGGCGTGCAGCTCGCGGTGTACGACCCGAACATGCTCGACGTCAATACGAACTACTTTCTGATCCACGGACGCGTTCAGCACGAACGCGCGGAAGTGGACCGCACCACGCTCGTCTATCGCGATCCAATGACTCACACTACGCGTATCGTGCGTGGGCGCGACCAGCTATGAATAACCGGAGAGGCTGACCTTTGAGCACCCTGATCGTCCTGTTGCCGCCGCGTGACCCGGCGGTGCCTTCGCAGGAATGGCAACTGCCGGACATGCCGTTCCTGCTGCTCGACAAGGCGGGTCGCACCCAGCGCGCCGGACGCTCGGCGCTCGCGCTGCTGCCGCGCGCGTCGTCGACCGTGCTGATGGTCGCCGCCCGCGATCTCCTCATGCTCGCCACGACAGTGCCGCCCCTCAAAGGCCCGCGCCTGCGTCAGGCACTCCCGAACGTCGTCGAGGATCAACTGATCCAGGACCCGCAAACCTGCCACATCGCGCTCGATCCGCAACCGCTCGCAGCCGGCCGGCATCTGCTCGCAATCGTCGATCGCGGCTGGTTCCGTTTCGTCGTCGAAGGCTTTCAGGCCGCCGGACACCGCAATCTGCGCGCGGTGCCCGTCACGCGCTGCCTGCCGCCAGCCGTCGCGACAGAAACGGCAAGCGCGCTGGAAGAAGCGGTCGCGCTCGTCAGCGCCGACGCCGCCCCGGCCTCCGCGGCAGCCGGCGCAACCGGTTCAACGTCCGCTACGGCGCCGGCCGCGGCGCCCATCGTCGCAGCGGTGCTCGGCCGTGTCGTCCCGACTGCGCCCGCGTTGCTGCTCGATCCGGCGCTCGATAACGCCACGCCGCGCGTCGAACTCGCGATCGTTCGCGGCGCGCAGGGCGAAGGTCTGGCGGTGCCCGCCGCCGCCGTCCCCGCGACGCTCGCCGCGCTCGCGGGCGCCGCGCCCGTCACGCTTTACGCGCTCACCGGTCTGCCCGGCAACGAGCCGCATCTCACGTCGAACGCCGTGCCGGTGAGCGGCGCGCAGCCGCTGACGTTCGAGGGGCTCGCGCGCCGCGCGCCCGAATGCCGCTTCGATCTGTGCCAGTTCGAGTTCGCGTCGCAGCCGTGGCGCCTCGATCGCGCGACGCTGCGTCACCTTCGCGTGCCGCTGTTGCTCGCGGTTGCGTCGCTCGTGGTCGCGATCGTCGGCGCCAATGTGCAATGGATGATGCTCGCGCGCGAACGCGACAACATCAACGCGCAGATGACCGAGCTGCTCCTCAACGCGTTCCCGAAAACGACCGTCGTGCTCGACGCGCCCGACCAGATGTCGCGCCAGTTGCAGCAACTGCGTGTCGCCGCGGGCGAACTCTCGCCGGACGATTTTCTTTCGATAGCGGATCGCCTCGCGCGCTCGCTCGGCAGCATTCCGGTGAACGGCATCGCCGCGCTCGACTATCACGACCGGCGTCTCGACGTGACGTTCAAGCCTGAAGTGAAGGTCGACGCCGATCTCGGCAAACGCCTCGCGCGCAACGGGCTGAACGGCGCGATCGACAGCAACACCGGCAAGTGGACCATCAGGAACGGACAATGAGAACAGCACTGGCGGACACCTGGGCCGGATTCTGGGACGCGCGCACGACGCGCGAAAAGACGCTGCTGACGTGGGGCGGCGCGGCGATTGGCGTCGCGCTTGCGTGGTCGGTGCTATGGGTGCCGGCGCAGGAAGGCCGCGCGCATCTGCGCGACACGCTGCCGGCAATGCGTCACGAACTCGCGCGGATGACGGCGCAGGCCAACGACGCGCGTACGCTGTCGGCTGCCGCGCAAGGCGTCGCGCCGACCGGCGGCGCGCTGAAAGATGCGCTGAGCGCTTCGCTGGCCGATCACGGGCTCGCCGCGACGCAGGTGCAGGTGCTCGGCAACGCGGTGCAGATCCAGCTGAAGAACGCATCGTTCCCGGCGTGGACGGCCTGGCTCGACGACGTACGCAAGCAGTTCAAGGTGCAGGTCGCCGAGGCGCACGTGAGCGCGCTGAAGGACGACGGACAGGTCGACCTGACGGCCTCGCTCCAGCCTTCGACGGTCAAATGAGCGTTCACCGACAGGATCGCCGATGAACTTCTGGATGCGCCGTCTGCGCGCGGTGGTGCCGTGGGTGCTGGTTGCCGTGCTGTCGAACGCTGCCGTGCTGCTGGTGCTGCTGCCCGCCGCATGGATCACGCCGCAATTCGCCAAGGCGACGCGCGGCCACGTGAATCTCGTCGATCCGGCGGGCTCGCTCTGGAACGGCTCGGCCACGCTGATGCTCGCCGCGGGCGACGACCCGTCCGGCGCGACGCTGCTGCCGGGCCGCATCGAATGGCACACGGCGTTCTGGCCGCTGTTCACGGGCCGCGTGCGCATGCAGATGCGTCAGACCGAGGCAATGCCCGACGCGGTCACGCTCGACGCGACGCCACGCGGCGCGACGTTGACGGGCGGCAGCATCGCGGTGCCGGCTTCCCTGCTTGCGGGTCTCGGCGCGCCGTTCAACACACTCGATCTGCAGGGCGACGTGCGTCTCGCGTGGACCAACTGGCGCACGCTCGGCAACGAGGCGTTCGGTCAGCTCAATGTCACGCTTGGTGAGATGAGCTCGCGGGTGTCGCTCGTGAAGCCGCTCGGTTCGTACCGGGTGGCCCTGCAGGCGGAAGGCGCGCATTCGACGGTCGATCTGTCGACGTTGAAAGGGCCGTTGATGCTCGACGGTCACGGCACGGTGCAGCAGGCGCACGTGTCGTTCCAGGGCACCGCCAGCGCCGCGCCCGGGCAGCGCGACAACCTCGCCGGACTTCTGAATCTGCTCGGCCGGCAAACCGGGCCGGACAAGGTGGCGCTGACCTTCGTCCATTGAGCGGCCCGAAGGTCGCATGAAGCGACCTCGACCGGCTGTTTACTTCTGCGCGACGACGGGTTGTTGCGCAACGCCTTCGCCTTGCGCCGGCGCCGTTGCGGCGACCGGTGCCGAGGCGGCGGGTGCCGCCGCCGGTGCGGTCACGCTGCCGGTCTCGCGATCCATCTGAGCGACGTCCCAGCCGCCGCCGAGCGCCTTCACGAGCCCGACCGACGACACCATCCGCTGACCCGCGATGCTCGCCAGCTTCTGCTCGGCGGTGAACGCCGTGGTCTGCGCGGTCAGCACGTTGACGTAGCCCACGGTGCCGGCCTTGTACTCGTTCTCGACGATGTCGCGCGCCTGGCGGGCCGAATCCACGGCCTGCTGCTGCACGACGATTTCCCGCTCGAGAATGCGCAGCGACGCGAGGTTGTCCTCGACGTCCTGGAATGCGGCGAGCACGGTTTGCCGGTAGGCGGCGACGTTCTGGTCGTAGGTCGCGCGCGCGGCGTCGGTCTGCGCGCTACGCAGGCCGGCATCGAAGATCGTCGCGGCGAGCTGCGGGCCGAGCGTCCAGAACCGCGACGGCGCCGTCAGCAGTTGCGACAGCACCGAGCTTTCGAAGCCGCCGCTCGCCGTCAGCGTCAGTGACGGGAAAAACGCGGCGATGGCCACGCCGATCTGTTCGTTGGCGGCGGCCGCCTTGCGCTCCGCCGAAGCGATATCCGGCCGGCGTTCGAGCAGCGCCGAGGGCATCTGCGCGGGGACGGCCGGCGGCGTTGCGTCGAGCGGCGAAGGCGGAATCGCGAACGTCGAAGCCGGCTCGCCGACCAGCACGGCGATCGCGTGTTCGTCCTGCGCGCGCGCGACGCCGTTGTCGATCGCCGCGGCCTGCGCGGACTGCAGTTGCGTCTGCGCCTGGATGACATCCGAACGCGCGACGACGCCCTGCCGGTACTGGTTCTGCGTCAGTTGCAGCGAGCGGGTGTAGGCGGCGACGGTGTCGTCGAGCAACTTCTGCGTGGCATCGAGCGAGCGCAGCGAGAAATACGTCTGCGCGAGCGTGGCCTGCGCGGAGAGACGCGCGTTGGCGAGATCGGCTGCGGCGCCTTGCTGCCCGGCTTCCTGCGAATTCACCGAGCGGCTTACCTGGCCCCAGAGATCCGGTTCCCAGGATGCATCGAGCCCGAGGCTGTAGCTGTTGCTGATCGAGCCGGAACTGCTGAGGCCGGCGGACGTGCCGTTCGACCCCGTCACCGAGCCGGTCGAACTGCGCGACGGCGTGCGTTGCCGCGTGCCGCCCGCCGATGCGCTGATGACCGGGAAGTACGCCGCCCTCGCCTCGCCGACGAGCGCGCGCGCCTGACGGTAAGCCGCGGCGAACTGCGCGACGGTCTGGTTCGACTGGTTGAGTTTTTCTTCGAGCGCGTCTAGCTGCGGATCGTCGTAGATCGTCCACCACGTGCCCCGGTCGCGCTGGTCGGACGGTTGCGCGACTTTCCAGCCCTCGGCGGCTTCCTTGTACGACGCGGGCACCTGGACGGCTGGCCGCTTGTAGTCAGGGCCGACCGCACAGCCAGCGAGCGCGAGCGCGAGCATCGCGGAAGCGACGGCGAGCGTCAGGGCGCGGGGCGCGAGCGTGGTCTGTTCAAACTGCATGCAATGAATTCCTTTCGATCCGGCCGGCCGCACAACGGAATGCGCCGCGCGACCCGATAACGGGCAAAGCGCGACAGTGCGGCGCACCGGGATGGTAGCGCACGCGTTGCACAAGACGTGGGAAAACTGAAAGGGTAATGCGGCGGATGCCGCAGGTGTGTTACGGACGGTTTCGGCGCGGTTACACCGCGTTACCGCGGTGTGCCGCGCCCGGTCGAGGCGGCGGGGGGCCTAACTGCGCGAATCGCAGGTCTGGCGTGCCTGCTTGCCGGCCGCGGCGCGGCACGGCGGCGCATCGCAGCGCGTCTGGCACAGGTTCGCGGCGGACGGCGCGGGGGGCGCCGGCTTTGCCGGCCCCGAACCCGAAACCACCTGACCGGCGGAGGCGAGTGCGGCGCGATCGCGAACGACGCGCCGATGATCGATCCATGCAAAGACCATCACTGCAATCGATCCACCCGGCAACACGAACAGGACGGCGTACAGCGCCAGCTTCCACCAGCGGTTGGGCCCCTGGAAAGTCTGGAGCGCGGAACCGGTCAGGGAGCGGCTCAGGCCGCCAAGGGTGTTTTTCAGGTACAGCATTGCAGGATCCTCAGTGCAGCGGCACATGCCGGTGCGGTTCAATCGGTCAGAACATGGTCTCGTGACGGCGCAGGTCGCGCTTAACTCATTGCCTGTCATAATATTGACTATGCAATTAAATTTCAACATAATTCAGGCCGTGTCTGATTGACTGTTGTTTTTTTGTTGCAGTGCGCCATCGCGGAAGGTGCTTTGCGCTGACCGCCTGGCGGATAAAATCCGCTTTAATGAAATTGACGTTTCCGGCGGCCGGCAATGACTGATGGACCTTACGACGGCAAGGAGACTCGTCTGGAAGCGAGTCTTGGCTATTACCTGTCGAAAGCGCGCAACGTGCTTGCCCAGCGGATGGACCGGGCGGTCGGGCCGCTTGGGCTTACGTCGTCGCAGATCGGCGTGATCCTGCTGCTGTCGTGCGGGCGGGCGCATACACCGTACGAGCTGTCACGGGCGATGTCCTATGACAGCGGCTCGATGACCCGCATGCTGGACCGGCTCGAAAAGAAGGGTTTTATCGCGCGCAGCCGCAGCGATGCGGACCGCCGGATGGTCCAGCTGGAGTTGACGTCCGGCGGCAAGGAAGCGGCGCGCGTGCTGCCGGAGATCGGATCGGCAGTGCTGAACGAGCAGTTGCGGGGCTTTTCGGAGAGCGATCTGGCGACGCTGGTCAGCCTGCTCGAGCGCTTCATCCAGAACGGCCCGGCGGTGGACGAATAAAGAGAAGGCGCCTTGATGCGCCGGTTTTTTCAGGCATTTAGCTGTCTGGGCAGAGAGTGTCCAGGCATGCAAGAAGCACTCCAGATGTAGTCTGGGCGCCTTCATAAGCATGCCGCGACAAGCTGTTTCCACGGACAAAGGGATTGGGATCATGTCAGTTTCCGCTACGACCACCGCCGACGGACCGGCGCAACCTGCCCAGCCCGCGCCGCTCGCGGGCGGCGCGCTCGCCTTGCTGACGCTCGGCCTCGCGCTCGGCACGTTCATGGAAGTGCTCGACACTTCGATCGCCAACGTCGCGGTGCCGACCATTTCCGGCAGTCTCGGTGTGGCGACGAGCGAAGGCACGTGGGTGATTTCGTCGTATTCGGTGGCATCGGCGATTGCGGTGCCGCTGACGGGCTGGCTCGCGCGGCGCGTCGGCGAGGTGCGCCTTTTCACGCTCTCCGTGCTGTTGTTCACCGTTGCTTCGGCGATGTGCGGCCTCGCGCACAATTTCGAATCGCTGATCGCGTTCCGGCTGATCCAGGGGCTCGTGTCCGGTCCGATGGTGCCGTTGTCGCAGACCATCCTGATGCGCTCGTACCGGCCCGAAAAACGCGGGCTTGCGCTAGGTCTCTGGGCGATGACCGTGATCGTCGCGCCGATCTTCGGCCCGGTGATGGGCGGCTGGATCACCGACAACTACACGTGGCCGTGGATCTTCTACATCAACGTCCCGATCGGGCTCTTCTCGGCGGTGTGCGCGTTTTTCCTGCTGCGCGGCCGCGAAACGAAGACCACGCGGCAACGCATCGACGCCGTCGGGCTCACGCTGCTCGTGATCGGCGTGTCGTGTCTGCAGATGGTGCTCGACCTCGGCAAGGATCGCGACTGGTTCAACTCGAACTTCATCGTCACGCTCGGGATCATCGCGGTGGTGTCGATCGCGTTCATGCTCGTGTGGGAGATGACGGAGAAGGAGCCCGTCATCGATCTGTCGCTCTTCAAGGACCGCAACTTCGCGCTGGGCGTGCTGATCATCTCGTTCGGCTTCATGGCGTTCTTTGGCTCGGTCGTGATCTTTCCGCTCTGGCTGCAGACGGTGATGGGCTACACGGCGGGCCTCGCCGGCCTCGCGACGGCGCCTGTCGGCCTGCTCGCGCTCGTGCTGTCGCCGCTCATCGGACGCAACATGCATCGGCTCGATCTGCGGATGGTGGCGAGCTTCGCGTTTTGCGTATTCGCGTTCGTGTCGCTGTGGAACTCGACTTTCACGCTCGACGTGCCGTTCAGCCACGTGATCTGGCCGCGCCTCGTGCAGGGCATCGGCGTCGCGTGCTTCTTCGTGCCGATGACGACGATCACGCTCTCGAGCGTGTCCGACGAGCGTCTCGCGAGTGCATCGGGCCTGTCGAACTTCTTCCGGACGCTCTCGGGTGCGATCGGAACCGCGGTCAGCACGACGTACTGGGAGAACGACGCGATCTATCACCACGCGGTGCTGTCGGAATCGGTCAACGCGTATTCGTCGAATACGACGGCGTATAGCAACGCGCTGTCGAGCCTCGGCATCGCCGGCCAGAGCATCACGGCGCAAATCAACCAGATCGTCACGCAGCAGGGCTACATGATGGCGACCAACGACTTCTTCCGGATCTCGTGCGTCGGCTTTGTGGTGCTCGCGGGCCTCGTGTGGATCACGAAGCCAAAAAAAGGCGCGTCGGCGTCGATGGGACACTGACGGTGTTGCTTGCGGCGCCCGTCACTGCGTCACGGGGCCGCCGGCTGGCGCATGAGTGGACGGGAGCGGTCCGGTTTCAAGCTGCATCGAGGCGGCCGGCGCCGAAGCGGGTTGTTGTCCGGCCGGGCTCGCACTTGCCGCGCTACCCCGCACGAAACGCTTGAAATCGGCACCCGCTTTCCACGGGTTCGGCTGGCAACCCATCGCGCTGTCGCAATGCGCGGCGAAGCCGATCGTCGCGGTGCCGTCCTTGTTCTCCGTCTTCGTGATCTGGTAGGCGAGCGCCCGTTTGCCG
>CALFSF010000179.1 GCA_937917025.1 uncultured Paraburkholderia sp. | reverse complement strand
TTCTGGGCTGTCGCGCGCGCTTCGGTCGGATACAGCTCCGAGATCAGCGCGCCATAGCCGCCGATCATGCCGTTCACGAACACGCCCATCACCGCGCCGCCGATGAGCAACGCAAACGGCGTGGACAGATGCGCGTACACGAACACCATCACCACGGCGCCCGCCTGGTAGAACAGAAACGCCGGCTTGCGGCCGAAGCGGTCGGCGGCCATGCCGAAGAGCCAGATGCCGGCGCCCATGCCGACCACCGTCGCCGCTGTCCACAGACCCGATTTCGTGAGCGAATAGCCGAACGTCTTCGAGAGATAACTGGGCAGCCAGATCATGAGCCCGTAGTAGCCGAAGTTCTGCACGGAACAGAGAATCGTGACGCCGATGCTGGTGCGCAGCGTGCGCGCATTGGCAACGAGCAGCTTCAGCGGCAACCTGCGGCGCTCGCCGCGTACCGCCCGTTCAGCGTGAAGGGTAAAAAGCGCAGGCTCCTCGACGCGTCTGCGCACGGCAAACGACACGAGCGCCGGCAGCAGACCGACCGCGAACATGCCACGCCAGCCGATCACCGGCAGCAGCAGCGGCGTGACGAGCGCCGCAGCCAGCACGCCCAGTTGCCAGCCGAGCCCGACGTACGACGAAACACGCGCCCGTTGCGAAGCCGGCCACGCTTCAGCCACCAGCGTCATGCCGATGCCGAACTCGCCACCCAGACCGATACCCGCGATCGTCCGGTACGCGAGCAGATCGGCATAGCCCCGCGCGAGCGCGCACAGGCCGGTGAAAACGGCAAAGATCAGGATCGTCCAGGTCAGCATGCGCACGCGGCCGAACCAGTCGCTGAGCACGCCGAACACGATACCGCCCGCGACCGCCCCGATCAGCGTCCACGTGACGAGCGACCCGGCCTGCGCCGACGACAGGTGAAGATCGAGCGCGATCACCGGCAACATGAAACCGAGGATCAGCAGATCGAAGCCGTCCATCGCGTAACCGAGCACCGAAGCAACCAGCGCGCGGCCGGCGTAGCTGCGGCGCTCGCGCGCAACGGAAGCGGAAGAGGAGGGAGCGGTGTTCATGGCGGCCATTGAAGATGCACTGGAAAGTCGCGTGAGTGTAAAGGCGCGACGGGGCGCTCACAACCTGGCCAAAAAGCCGGCGTTTCCGGCCGCCGGGCGGCGCGCGGCCCGCCGTCACGGCAAATCCGGCGCGCCGGGGCTCCTCGGAATGATCCCGATCGGGTAAAATAGTGGGCTACGCGTGTAGCAAACCGGCCGGTCAACTGCCTCGCCGCGTGTTTTGCCCGCACTGGGCCGTGGGCTGTCCCTGACGCCTCGCCCGCTGTGCCGCACAACGCCGCACTTGCTACGCCACCGGGCTTCGCGCCCGCCCTCCCCGCTGACACCCAAGGATCCGCCCATGACAGGCTTCGATCGCCAGACGATCTCCGACACGACCGCCAAGATGCTGCTCGAAGTGCAGGCCGTACACTTCAACGCGGAAAAACCGTACATTTTCACGTCCGGATGGGCGAGCCCGGTCTATATCGACTGCCGCAAGCTGATCTCGTATCCGCGCGTGCGCCGCGGCCTGATGGAAATGGCTGAAGCCACGATCCTGCGCGATGTCGGCTACGAGCAGATCGACGCGGTCGCCGGCGGCGAAACCGCCGGCATCCCGTTCGCGGCGTGGCTGTCCGACCGCCTGATGGTGCCGATGCAGTACGTGCGCAAGAAGCCGAAGGGTTTTGGCCGCAACGCGCAGATCGAAGGCCTGCTGACCGAAGGCCAGCGCGTGCTGCTGGTCGAAGACCTGACCACCGACAGCCGCAGCAAGATCAACTTCATCAACGCGCTGCGCACGGCCGGCGCGCAGGTGAACCACTGCTTCGTGCTGTTCCACTACAACATCTTCAAGGAAAGCGTGTCGGTGCTGAAAGACATCGACGTCGATCTGCACGCGCTCGCCACGTGGTGGGATGTCCTGCGCGTCGCCAAGCAGTCGGGCTACTTCGAAACGAAGACGCTCGACGAAGTCGAGAAATTCCTGCACGCACCGGCTGAATGGTCGGCAGCGCACGGCGGCGCCACGGCTTCGCCGCAGTAAGCGTCACAGGGCCGGCCGGAGCGGCTTCCGGCCGATGCAGATCCCCCCGGATCCCCCCGTTGGGTGCTCCCGAAGCAGGCACGCGTCGTGGCGGCCTGCCGCGCGATGCATCGTTAGATATTCCCGGAATCGCTGCATTCACGCACGCCTTTTACCTGGAGCAGCCGGTTTCGTATCGACTGGAACTCGGTGTTCGACACGCGCGCGAGCGCGATCGAGATATCGTCCGTGACTGCCGCATGCTCCGGTGGCTGAACGACAAACTTCTTGATGCGATTGCTCGAGGAACCGAGCGTCTGTTCGAGCGCCCGGACGGTCACCGATCCGCGGTCGGCGATCAGCCGGATTTCACGCCGTTGCCGAAGCGTGAACAAGCGGCGCTCGATCGGCTTCACGCCCGCGAGAATGACAAGAATGATCGCCGTCGCCGAAATCGACACGATATACAGGCCACCGCCAACTGCGAGTCCAATCCCCGCCACCGACCAGAGACTTGCCGCCGTGGTCAGTCCACGAATCACATCGCCGCGCATCAGGATCGAACCGGCGCCGAGGAAGCCGATCCCCGAGACCACCTGCGCCGCGACGCGCGACGGATCCAGCGCGACGCCGGGTGTGCCGAGCACGTCGTTGAAACCGAACGCGGATACGATCATCATTAACGCCGACCCGACGGCGACCAGCATGTGGGTGCGCAGTCCCGCAGCCCACGAGAGCCGCTCCCGCTCGGCGCCGATGATGCCGCCCAGCGTCGCCGCCAGTGCGAGCCGGGCGACGATCTCAATCTGACTGATCATGATTGGATTTCCTGAAGAATAGTTCACACGGTCTGGCGCACCGGTCCGCCGGCACGCTCAATCTTTCAAAAAAACGCACGGCGGCTTTTCCGCGCAGTTGAGATGTCTGGCAGCAACCCGCTCAGACAAACCCGCAACTCCGCCACCGAGTCCACCAGCCAGTCCGCTTTCCACGCCAGCGGCGTTGTCTCAACGCCGCAGTAGCCATACGCCGCGGCCACGACCGGCATGCGCGCGGCACGGGCTGCCCGCACGTCCCGCTCGTCGTCGCCGACATAAACGATGCGTTCCGGTGCAACGCCAAGAAGGCGCGACGCGTGCAACAGCGGATCCGGATACGGCTTCTTGCGCGGCATCGTATCGCCGCATACCACGCAGGCTGCATGCGCGGCCAGCCCCAGTTGCGCGACGATCGGCGCGCTCAGCCGGGTCACCTTGTTGGTGACGATGCCCCAACGCACACGGCGCGCCGCCAGTTCGCCCAGCAGCGGTTCGATGCCTTCGAACAGCGTGGAGCGCTCGCAAGGACGCGCTGCATAGTTCGCGAGAAATTCGTCACACAGCGCGGCGAAATCCGCATGTGTCCTGTCCATCTCGAAGGCGCCGCGCAGCATCCCCGGCACACCGCCGGACGCGTACGGCCGCAACGCCGCGAGCGGCAGCGGTGCAAGCATTCGCACGGCGCGCATCCGGTTGGCTGCGTCGACGAGATCGGGTGCGGTATCGGCCAGCGTGCCATCCAGATCGAACAGCACGGCTTCGAACGGCTTGCGTGAATGCGCGGCCAGCAGGCCCCGCATGAAGGAAGAAGCAGGATGTCTCATGAACGGAAGAAACGGCCCCGGACGCCGGTTGTCGGCGCCGCCGCATGCGGCGGCGTCCGCATCGCTATGATCAGAACGTGTGAATGATGCCGGCCGTCACGGCCACCTGATTGGGCGTCGACGAAGCCGACAGCGTGGTGATGTTCGCCACCGCCGACTTGCCCGTCGAGTCGATCCCGGACGCGTGTTGCCCGCTGCCGAGCGTGTAGAGATCGGTGCGCTTGGAAATCGCATAATGCACGCCTGCCTGCACCTGCGAGTAGTGCGCGTCGTCGCCATCCAGGTAATCATAGGAAGCGCCGAACGAAAGCGGCGCCGTCGCCTGGTACACCACGTTCGCCTCGAAGTCCTGGAACGTATGCGAGCCCGCCCGCGGCGTCGTGGGCGTCGCGATCACGTTCCGGAACTGGGTATTGGTGTAGACCGCGCCGAGTTTCACCGGACCCAGCGCGTAGGTCATGCCGCCGCCGAACACCTGCATGTTGCTCGCTGACTCGTAGCCGGCGAACATCGGATTCGATGCGGGGCTCTTATAGCTTCCAAGGCTTCCCGCGACCGGGTCAGCGCCGTCATACAGAGAAAAACCCGGATCATGGATATTCTCGAACGCGGCCGCGACGGTGACCGGACCGTTTTCATAGATGCCGCCGAGGCTGAACACCTCGTGCGAGCGGAAGTCCCCGGCCACACCGCCGAGACTATACAGTCCGCCTACCGTGAGCCCCTTGAACTTCGGGCTGGTGTATTTGATCGTGTTGTTCACGCGGTTGGTCGAGCCGACATTGTCGACATCGCCGGGATGGCTGCCGATATAGCCTGCCCATAAGCCCGACGCGCTGACCTTGCTGACGAACGTCGACGATTCTTCGTACTGCCGGCCCGCGGTCACCGTGCCCCACGGCGCGGCAATCCCCACATAAGCCTGCCGACCGAATTCGCGGCCACCTTGTCCGAGCGTGCCCTTGAAACCGTCGAAACCATTTTCCAGCACGAACACCGCGGCATAACCGTTGCCCAGGTCCTCACGCCCCTTCACACCCCACCGGCTTCCGGTGTACGCGCCGCTTTGCATCTGCACGAGCGAGCCGCCCTTCGAGTTGTTCACGTAGGTCAGCCCGGAATTGATCAACCCGTACAGCGTCACGCTCGACTGCGCGTGCGCGCCTGTCGCAGCCGCGCCGCAGATAGCCGCGGTCAGCAGTAACTTCTTCATGTCGTCTCCTGTCGTTATGCTTCTTTTGGCGCGGGCCTTCCTACTTCAGAAAGTCCGTGCCGATCAGATCGATGCGGTCGGTGCAGATCGCATCGACGCCCCAGTTCGCCAGTTCCAAGGCCCGGTCGGGTTCGTTCACCGTATAGGCAAAGACGCACAGTCCCGCGTCCTTGATTTGCTGCACGAGCGGCGCGGTCAACCGCCGATGATTCAGGTGCAACGCGACGCACTGCAGCTGCGCGGCCAGCTCACGCCAGTCCGCCGGCAACTCGCTCGCGAGGAGGCCACGCGGAATCAGCGGCGCGGCGTCGCGCGCGGCGGCCAGCGCGTCGAATGAAAACGACGAGAAAAGCGGTGTGGCCGGATGATCGGCCCACAACTGCGTGGTCAGTTCAGCGACGCGGCGGCCGGTTTCCCGCTCGGTACCCGGGCTCGGCTTGATTTCGATGTTGGCCGCGAGGTTGTGCGCGCGGCAGCACGCCGCCACCTCGGCGAGCGTCGGCATGCGTGCGCCGGCAAAGCGCGGATCGAACCAGTTGCCCGCGTCGAACGCGGCGATCTCGTCGTAGCGCAAGTCGACGGCAGCGCCCGCGCCGTCGCTGGTACGCGCGACGTCCGGATCGTGCAGCAGGAACGCGACGTCGTCGGCCGACAGCTTGACGTCGAATTCGACCATCCGGTGACCGTACCGCGCGCCGACGTCGAATGCGGCCAGCGTGTTCTCCGGCGCGAGCGTGCCGCCGCCGCGATGCGCGACGACACGCGGCCAGCGCCACAGGCTGCCTGAAGGGGAAGTGGGATCGGGGCGGGTCGGGTTCATGCGATGCGCGCTCCACTGACGGCGTCGAAGAAATGCAGGCGTTGCGCCGGCAGTTGCACGGGAATCGAATCGCCGCGCGCCGGCCGCGTTTCGTGCGGCAAACGCACGACGACATCCTGATTACCCCAGCACCCGTGCGCGAGGTTGTCGGCGCCAAGCAGTTCGCAGGTGTCGACCTGCAGCGTGATACCCGCGCCGCCGGCACTGCTGCTGCCTTCCGCGTCGATCGCGCTCATGTGTTCGGGCCGGATGCCGAGCACGTATTCGCCATCGGGCGCGAGCGGCACGCGTGGTGCGCCGTCCGTTGGCAGCGGCAGACGCGGGCCGCCCCCGGCGATCTGGAAGAACCGGCCGTCGCCGCTCACGTGGCCGCGCAGCAGGTTCATCGCCGGAGAGCCGATAAAGCTCGCGACGAAGGTCGATGCGGGCCGCTCATAGACCTCGACCGGCGTGCCGATCTGTTCCGCGCGGCCGGCATTGAGCACCATCACGCGCTGCGCGAGCGTCATCGCTTCGATCTGATCGTGGGTCACATAGAGACTCGTGGTGCAGAGCCGCGCATGCAGGCGCTGGATCTCGAGCCGCATCTGCACGCGCAGCTTCGCATCGAGATTCGATAGCGGCTCGTCGAACAGGAACACTGCCGGCTCGCGCACGATCGCGCGGCCCATTGCCACGCGCTGACGCTGGCCGCCCGACAGTTCGCGCGGTCTG
Source organism: uncultured Paraburkholderia sp. (assembly GCA_937917025.1). Taxonomy (GTDB): domain Bacteria; phylum Pseudomonadota; class Gammaproteobacteria; order Burkholderiales; family Burkholderiaceae; genus Paraburkholderia. The sequence continues at coordinate 2,540 of CALFSF010000179.1, read as the reverse complement.
CGCCCGAGCAGGGGGCCGAGTTCGAGAATGCCCGCGGCCGCCGCCACGCGTTCGTCGATCACCCGCGAGTCGAGCCCCTGAAGCTTCAGGCCATAGCCCATGTTGCGCGCCACCGTCATGTGCGGATACAGCGCGTAGTTCTGGAACACCATCGCGATGTCGCGATCCTTCGGTTCGACCCGGTTGACGACCTTGCCGTCGATCGCGATCTCGCCCGAACTCACGCTTTCCAGTCCAGCCACCATACGCAGCAGCGTGGACTTGCCGCAGCCCGACGGGCCTACCAGCACCATGAATTCGCCGTCGCCGACGGCGACGTCGATGCCGTGCAGAACCGGCTCTGCGCCGTCATACGACTTGGTCACACCCTGGATTGTCAACGCGGCCACAGGCGGACTCCTGCGGCACGTGCGCCGAGGCATGAAAACATGCGTCGCGCGTCGTCGAAAGCAAAGTACATTGAATACCTCGTGGCTGAATCAGAAAACAGGAAAGAAAGCGGCACGGCTATTTCTCGACGTCGACGAGCCCGCGCACGAACCAGCGCTGCATCGCGAGCACCACGACGAGCGGCGGCAGCATCGCAACGAGCGTCGCGCTCATCACAAGGTGCCATTGCGTCGCGGTGTCGCCACTCGCGATCATGCTTTTGATACCGACGACGGCCGTCGTCATCGACGCCGAATTCGAAATCAGAATCGGCCATAGATACTGGTTCCAGCCGTAGATGAAGGTGATCACGAAGAGCGATGCGATATTGGTTGCCGATAGCGGCAGCACCACATCCCAGAAGAATCGCAACGGGCCCGCTCCGTCGATGCGCGCGGCCTCGATCAGTTCGTTGGGCAGCGTGAGAAAGAACTGGCGAAACAGGAAGGTCGCGGTCGCGGACGCGATCAGCGGCAACGTCAGGCCCGCGTACGTGTTGGGCAGATGCAGCGTGGCGACGACCTGCACCGTCGGGAAAATCCGCACTTCGACGGGCAGCATCAGCGTGACAAAAATCAGCCAGAACGAGAGCCGCCGGAAGGGAAAACGGAAGAACACGATCGCGTACGCGGAGATGATCGAAATCGCGATCTTGCCGATCGAAATCACGAGCGCCGTGTACACGCTGTTCATCAGCATCGTGCCGAACGGGCTCGCCGCGCTGCCGGTTCCCTGGGTCCAGATGGTCGCGATGTTTTCGAACAGGTGCGTGCCCGGCACGAGCGACAGCGGCACCGAGAAGACCTGCTCCGCGTTCATCGTCGCCGCGCAGAATGCGACGTACACGGGAAACACCACCACCACGACGCCGACGATCAGCATGGCGTGACAGAACAGGTTGAAACCTCTGCGGTTTTCTATCATCAGTATTGCACCCTGCGTTCGATGAAACGGAACTGCACGACCGTGAGCCCGATGACGATCAGCATCAGCACCACCGACTGCGCACCCGAGCTGCCGATGTCGAGTCCGCGAAAGCCTTCGTCGAAGATCTTGTAGACGAGCGTGCGCGTCGCCTGGCCGGGACCGCCGCCCGTTGCCGCATCGATGACCGGGAACGTATCGAAGAGCGCGTACACCACGTTCACTACCAGCAGGAAGAAGCTGGTCGGCGAGAGGAGCGGAAACGCGATGCCGAAAAAACGCCGCACGGGTCCGGCGCCGTCGATCGCAGCGGCCTCGAACAGCGACTGCGGAATCGACTGCAGCCCCGCGTAGAAGAACAGGAAGTTGTAGCTGATCTGCTTCCATACCGACGCGAGCACGATCAGCGTCATCGCCTGACCCGGATTGAGGGCGTGATTCCAGTTGATGCCGAGCCGCGCCAGCCCGTAAGTGACGAGGCCGATGCTCGGGTTGAACAGAAATCCCCACAGCACCGCGGCGATCACGGGGGCGACCGCGTATGGCCAGATCAGCAGCGTCTGATAAAGACGCTTGCCGCGCGTCACGTGGTGCGCCATCGCCGCGAGCAACAGCGACACCGTCAACCCGCTCACCGCGACGAGCGCGCTGAACACGAACGTCGTCTCCACCGAACCGAGATACAGCGGATCGGTAAAGAGGCGCGCGAAGTTCGCGAGGCCGACGAACCGGGTCGACGTGCCGAACGCGTCGTCCAGTTGCGTCGATTGCCAGAGCGCCTCGCCCGCCGGCCACAGAAAGAAGATCGCCGTGATGGCAAGCTGCGGCCCGACCAGCAGATACGGCAGAAGCCCCGGACCGAAACGGGAACGTTGTTCCATACGCGTCAGTTTCCGGAATCCGCGAAGCGCTGCAGCAGTTCGTTGCCGCGCTCGACAGCGGAATCCAGCGCGGCCTGCGGCGTCTTCTTGCCGGCCCACACCTGCTCCAGCTCTTCGTCGATCGCGGTGACGATCTGCGGGAAGTTGCCAAGCCGGATGCCCTTCGTGAAGGACAGCGGCGGTTTGTACAACATCTGCCTCGTCGCGGTGTCGGCGCCCGGATTACGGTCGTAGTAGCCCTGCTTGCGGGTCAGCTCATACGCGGCTTTCGTGACCGGCAGATAGCCGGTTTCCTGATGCCACTTC
>CALFSF010000178.1 GCA_937917025.1 uncultured Paraburkholderia sp. | reverse complement strand
CCATCAGCAGCACGTTGTGGCGGCCGAGCATCAGCTTGCCCCAGATCATGCGGCCTTTCTCGCCACCGGAGAGCACCTTCACCGACTTGCGGATGTCGTCCGCGTTGAACAGCAGCCGGCCCAGCGTGCCGCGCACCGACTGCTCGTCGTCGCCTTCCTGACGATAGTTGTCGATCCAGTCCATCAGCGTGATGTCGTCCGGAAACTCTTCGTACGTGTCCTGCGGCATGTAACCGATGTTCGCGTTTTCGGCCCACTTCACCGTGCCGTGATCGAGTTCGATGTTGCCGCGCAGCGAACGCAGCAGCGTGGTCTTGCCCGCGCCGTTCTCGCCGATGATCGCGATGCGCTCGCCCGGCTGCACGCTCAGGTTGAAGTTCTGGAAGATCGTGCGGTCGTACTTCTTCGTGATCGTGTCCGCCACCACCGCGATGTTGTGCAGCTTCTTTTCGTACTCGAAGCGGATAAACGGATTCTGCCGCGACGACGGCTTGAATTCCTCGATCTTGATCTTCTCGATCTGCTTCGCGCGGCTCGTGGCCTGGCGCGCCTTCGACTTGTTCGCCGAGAAGCGGCGCACGAAGTCCTGCAGGTCGGCGACGCGTTCCTTCGCCTTCGCGTTGGCGGCCTGCTGGCGCTCGCGCGCCTGCGTGCTGGCGAGCATGTAGTCGTCGTAGTTGCCCGGATAGACCTTCAGCGTGCCGTAATCCATGTCGGCCATGTGCGTGCAGACCTGGTTCAGGAAGTGTCGATCGTGCGAGATGATGATCATCGTCGAGTTGTACTGGTTGAGCACGTCTTCCAGCCAGCGGATCGAGTTGATGTCCAGGTTGTTGGTCGGTTCGTCCAGCAGCAGCACGTCCGGCTTCGAGAACAGTGCCTGCGCGAGCAGCACGCGCAGCTTCCAGCCCGGCGCCACGTTGCTCATCGGGCCGTTGTGGTCGGCGATCGCGATGCCGATGCCAAGCAGCAGTTCGCCCGCACGTGCTTCGGCCGTGTAGCCGTCGTACTCCGCGAATTTCGCTTCGAGTTCGGCGGCGTGCATGTAGTCGTCGTCGGTGGCGTCGGGGTTCGCGTAGATCGCGTCGCGCTCGGTCATCGCGGCCCACATTTCGGTGTGGCCCATCATGACGACGTCGAGCACGCGCACGTCTTCGTACGCGAACTGGTCCTGGCGCAATTTACCGAGGCGCACGTTCGGTTCGAGCATCACGTTGCCCGAACTCGCTTCGAGATCGCCGCCGAGGATCTTCATGAACGTCGACTTGCCGCAACCGTTCGCTCCGATCAGGCCATAGCGGTTGCCTTCCCCGAATTTGACCGAGATGTTCTCGAAGAGGGGCTTCGGCCCGAATTGCATGGTGATGTTGGCGGTAGACAGCACGGCGCGTCCTTTGAATGTGTTAGCTGCGAAAAACCCGATATTTTAGCAGGTTATTGAAACAGGGCGCCCTGCCCGGCGCGCCCCCATCGCGCTTACGATCCGGCCCGTTTTGTTGTGCGCGCTCGTTCGCTATCGGCGTGCGATACCTGGCGGCGCCCGGGCTGCAATACGTCGATGAATGCCGTGAAATCGGCATCCGCGAGACCCGCGGCGACCGCCAGCCGCAGCAGTTGCTGGACGGTGCCCGAGACCGGCATCGGCGTGCCGGTCTCCGCAGCCGTCGCGGCGACCGTCTCGACGTCTTTCTGGAACGTGCTGAAGGCGCCGAGCGGCGCAAAGCCGGTTTGCGTCATGCGCGGCACGAATGTCTGCAGCAGCACGGAATCGGCCCAGCCGCCGGCGAGCGCTTCCGTCAGGCGCGACGCGTCGATGCCGCTGCGTTCGGCAAGCGTGACCGCCTCGGCGATGGCCGCGATGGTCGACGTGACGATCGCCTGGTTGCACAGCTTGGTGGTCTGCCCCGCGCCGGTCGCGCCCATGTGCGTGACGCGCGACGCGTACGCGCTGATCAGCGGCGTGACGGCCTCGACGTCGGCGGCCTCGCCGCCCGCCATCACGGCCAGCGTGCCGGCCACGGCGCCCGTCGTGCCGCCCGAAACCGGCGCGTCGATCCAGCCGACGCCGGCCGCCGCGGCGCGCGCCGCGAGGCTTCGTGTCACGCCCGGTGGAATGCTCGAATGATCGACGATCCAGCGCAGCTTCCCTGTTGCGCGACGCTGGCCATCGGCTTGTATATCCGGACCCAGCACGCCGTGTTCGCCGAACACCACCGCCTCGACAGCGGCGGCATCGGCGACGCACAGCACGACGGCTTCGGCGCGTGCCGCGAGTTCGCGCGGCGTATCGACGACCGTTGCGCCATCGCCCTGCAACGCCTCGGATTTCGCACGCGTGCGGTTCCAGACATGCACGGCATGGCCCGCGCGCAGCAGATGCCTGATCATCGGCGCGCCCATCAGCCCGGGTCCACAGAATCCGGTTTCCACGTTGTTTTCCTTACTGGTCTGGGGTTGAAGTCCTGGCCATGATACCGCCCGCCTGCCGGTTGCCGGACGTGGGGCCCCGCGCCGGGCACGCTCCATGCGCGCGTGAACGCGGGGCATGCGGGCCGCTGACGGCCGTGCCATTGCCTATACTTTCTTCAACCCAAGGAGGGCTCATGAAAGACCACGTCTACAAGCAGATCGAATTGACGGGATCGTCGACGAAATCGAGCGATGACGCCGTACGCACGGCCGTCGAAAAAGCGGCGAAGACGCTGCGGAACCTGCAATGGTTCCAGGTCACGGAGACACGCGGACATATCGAAAACGACAAGATCGTCCACTGGCAGGTGACGCTCAAGGTCGGCCTGCGTATCGACGACTAGCGCACGCGGCGGCGCAACAAAAAAAGGACCGTGCCGGTTCGGGCGCAGCCCCTTGAAAGCGACGACCCTGCAAGATCGCCGCGTGTCGAACGTGGACAGCCCGCGCATGCCGCGGGCTGTTGCCGGGCGTTACTTCGGCAGCGAGCCGTCGACGCCTTCCACATACCAGTTGAGGCGTTGCAGTTCCGGATCGGACAGCGTCTTGCCGGCCGGCACCTTCACGTTGCCTGACTGATCCTTGATCGGGCCGGTGAACACGTCCCACTTGCCGCCGGCAAGCTCGGTACGCTTCGCCTCGACGTCCTTCTGTGCGTCAGCCGGAATCGCGCCCGTGTTCAGGTCCTCGAGGTTGACGGCCTTTTGCGGGATGCCCCACCACACCGGATCGTTCTTCCACTTGCCGTCCAGCACCTGCTGGATCGCCGCGTTGTAATACACGCCCCAGTGCGCGACCACCGAACCGAGGTGCGCGTCAGGACCGAACTTCTTCATGTCCGAATCCCAGCCGAACGCATGCACGTGCTTTTCCGAAGCGGTCGCGAGCGTCGCGCTCGAATCGGTGTTCTGCAGCAGCACGTCGGCGCCCTGCCCGATCAGCGTTTCCGCCGCCTGCTTTTCCTTGCCCGGATCGAACCAGCTGTTGATCCAGATGACCTTCGTGTGGATCTTCGGGTTCACCGAACGCGCGCCGAGTGTGTACGCGTTGATGTTGCGCACCACTTCCGGAATCGGCACCGACGCCACGAAGCCCAGCGTGTTCGTCTTCGTCACGTGGCCCGCGACGACGCCCGCCAGATACGCACCCTGGTACATCCGCACGTCGTACGTGCCGAAGTTCGCGGCCTTCTTGTAGCCGGTCGCGTGCAGGAACACGGTGTCCGGGAAGTCCTTGGCGACCTTCAGCTCGAAGTCCTGGAAGCCGAAGCTCGACCCGATGATGATCTTGTTGCCCTTGTTCGCCAGATCGCGGAACACGCGTTCCGAGTCGGCCGATTCCGGTACGTTTTCGACGCGCGTGATCTTGATCCTGTTGCCGAACTTCGCCTCGACTTCCTTCGAACCCTGATCGTGCGCGAACGTCCAGCCAGCGTCGCCCGGGTTGCCGAGATAGACAAACGCGACGCCCGGCGCGTCGGCCGCACGCGCGGTCTGGGTCAGCGTGGCGCCGAAGCCCAGCGTGGCGGCTGCCAGCGCGAGCGCAGTGAGTAGTTTTCTTCTCATCGTGGTTTCTCCTGTCGTGTGATCGGAATGCTCAAAACGGTTTTGTAATGCGCGGTGCGCGCCCGCGCCGTCAGCCCGCGGCGAAGAACGGCTTGCCGAGCGAAGCCGGCGCGTTCAGCCGGATCGTGTTCGGATTGCGCGAAATCAGCACCAGCACGACGACGGTCGCGATATAAGGCGTCATCGCGAGGAACTGCGTCGGCACCGGCACGCCGATCGCCTGCGCGTAGAACTGCAGTCCCGTCACCGCGCCGAACAGCAGCGCGCCGATCAGGAGGCGCCCCGGACGCCACGTCGAGAACACGACAAGCGCAAGCGCGATCCAGCCGCGGCCGGACGTCAGCTGCTCCTGCCACAGGTGCAGGTTGACGATCGAGTAGTAGCCGCCCGCGAGCCCCGCCATGCCGCCGCCGAAGAGCGTCGCGCCGTAGCGCACGCCGATCACCGGAAAGCCGACCGAGTGCGCGACCGCCGGCGATTCGCCGACCGAGCGCAGCACGAGCCCCGCGCGCGTGCGATACAGAAACCAGCCGATCACGGCAAACATCGCGAACGCGAGGTAATCGAGCGGCGTAAGGCTGAAAAACGCGGGCCCGAGGACGGGTATCTTCGACAGGCCGGGAATCGTCCACGTGTCGATCGTCGCGCGCACGGCGGCCGACGTGTACGGCTTGCCGACATAGGCCGACAGGCCGATGCCGAAGATCGTCAGCGAGAGGCCGGTGGCGACCTGGTTGGCGAGCATCGTCAGCGTGAGGAACGCGAACAGCAGCGCCATCGCGAGACCGGCGCCGATGGCCGCCACGACGCCGAGCCACGGGCTGCCGGTGACGGCGGTCACGGCGTAGCCGCTGACGGCGCCCATCAGCATCATGCCTTCGACGCCCAGGTTGAGTACGCCCGACTTCTCGGTGACGAGTTCGCCCGCGCCCGCGAACATCAGCGGAATCGCGGCGGTGACGGCGCTCGAGGTCAATGCGCTGGCTTGTTGAATGTCCATGGGGATCGCCGGGAAATCAGTGGGTCTTAATGCGTCTGGGAGGCCACGGTGTGGCGGCGCACGCGGTAGTTCACGAACACGTCGGCGCCCAGCAGGCAGAACAGCAGCAGCCCCTGGAACACGCCGGAGAGCGCCTGCGGCAGTTGCATCGAGGTCTGCACCGCCTCGCCGCCGAGATATAACAACGCCATCAGCAGGCTCGCGAGCACGATGCCGACCGGATGCAGCCGTCCGACGAACACGACGATGATCGCGGTGAAGCCGTAACCGGGCGACCACGTCGCCTGCAACTGGCCGATCGGGCCGGCGATCTCCCCCATCCCGGCGAGACCGGCAAGCCCGCCGCCGAGCAGAAGCGACGTCCAGATCGCCTTCTTTTCGGAGAATCCGGCGTAGCGCGCGGCGAGCGGCGCGAGACCGCCGACGTTCATCCGGTAGCCGGCGAAGCTCTTCTTCATGAACACCCACACGAGCGGAATCGCGATCAGCGTGACGATGACCGACGCGTTCAGACGCGTGCCGCGCAGGAATGTCCAGTGCCAGTCGCCGGCGAACGTCGGATAGAGCGCGTCGCCGCTGAACATCTCGGAGAGCGGAAAATTCATGCCCTGCGGATCGCGCCACGGGCCGCTCACGAGCCAGATCAGCAACTGTGTCGCGACGTACGTGAGCATCAGGCTCGTCAGGATTTCGTTGGTGTTGAAGCGGCTTTTCAAGAGCGCCGGAATGGCCGCCCACGCCATGCCGGCCAGCGTGCCGGCGATCATCATCAGGAACAGGATCCACCAGCCGGAGGCCTGGTCGAAGTAGATCGCCACGCCGCTCGCGCCGATGCCGCCGAGAATCATCTGCCCTTCGGCGCCGATGTTCCATACGTTCGCGCGATAGCCAACCGCGAGCCCGAGGCCGATCAGGCACAGCGGCGACGCTTTCAGCAGCAGTTCCGACCAGCCGTTGACGCTCGACAGCGGTTCGATGAAGAACGCATGCATCGCCTCCAGCGGATCACGGCCGACGAGGCCGAAAATGAGAAAGCCGATCGCGAGCGTGAGCAGCGCGGCGATCAGCGGCACGGCAAGCCGCATCGTGCGGGACGGCGTCGTGCGCGCTTCGAGTCGGTACGGAAAAATCATGGGTAGCCGTAGTTAGCGTGTTGTTATGTGTTCGATCGCAGGCGTTCGGTCTCAGGCTGCGCCCGTGCGTTCAGGCGGGCGCCGGCTCGCCCGCCGGTGGCGGCGGCCTGCCGTCGGCGCCGCCGTTGCGCTCGCCGAAGAGGCCCGCCATCCAGCGGCCGATTTCCTCCGCGTTGGTATCGCCCGTCGCGCGAACCGGCGACAGGCGGCCGCGCGCGAGCACCGCGATGCGGTCGCAGATGTCGAACAGTTCTTCGAGTTCCTCGGAGATCACCAGGATCGCGACGCCGCTCGCCGACAGGTCGAGCAACTGCTGACGGATGAACGCGGCCGCGCCGACGTCGACGCCCCACGTGGGTTGCGCGACCACCAGCACCTTCGGCGCCTGGAGAATTTCCCGGCCGACGATGTACTTCTGCAGGTTGCCTCCCGACAGGCTCTGTGCGAGCGCGTCGGGGCCGCCGCAGCGTACGTCGAACGATGCGATGCAGCGGTCCGCGAACGCGCGCATCGCCTTCGTGCTGATCCAGCCGGAACTCACCATCTTCTGCCGGTGCGCGGTCAGGAGCGCGTTGTCGGCAAGCGACATCGCCGGCACCGCCCCCCGTCCGAGCCGCTCTTCCGGCACGAATGCAAAGCCGAGCGAGCGCCGGCCGCCCGCGCCGAGCTTCCCCGCGGCCTTGCCGCAGATCGTGACCGCCTCGGCCCGGTTGCCGCGCTGCTCGCCGGAGAGCGCCGCCAGCAGTTCCGCCTGGCCGTTGCCCGAGACGCCCGCAATGCCGAACACCTCGCCCGCGTGAACCGAGAACGACACATCGGCGAGCGACGTGCCGAACGGATCCTCGCTCGCCACCGAAAGGTTCCTGACGTCGAGCAGCACATTGCCCGGCGTATGCGTGCGGCGCTCGTAGTCCGGCAGCGAATGCCCGACCATCAGCTGCGCGAGCGACGCGTGCGTTTCCTCGCGCGGCTTCACGTGGCCCGTCACGCGACCGCCGCGCATCACCGTCGCGGTGTCGCAGAGTTCCTGGATTTCGTCGAGCTTGTGGCTGATGTAGAGAATGCTGCAGCCTTCGGACGCGAGACGCTTGAGCGTCGCGAAGAGCTTGCGCACGGCCTGCGGCGTGAGCACCGAGGTCGGCTCGTCCATGATGAGCAGACGCGGGTTCTGCAGCAGGCAACGCACGATCTCGACGCGTTGCCGCTCGCCCACGGTCAGGCTGTGTACGTGGCGCTGCGGGTCGATGTCGAGGCCGTAATCGGCCGACACCTCGCGGATGCGCCGGGAGAGTGTCTTGAGGTCGAACGGATCGTCGAGCGCGAGCGCGATGTTTTCGCCGACGGTCAGCGTCTCGAACAAGGAAAAGTGCTGGAACACCATGCCGATGCCGAGCTTGCGCGCGGCGGCCGGGCTCGCGATCTCGACGGCCTGCCCTTCCCAGCGGATCTCGCCCGCGTCGGGGCGCACCGAGCCGTAGATGATCTTCATCAACGTGCTCTTGCCCGCGCCGTTCTCGCCGAGGACCGCGTGGATTTCGCCGGGCTCGACGACGAGCGTCACGTCGTCGTTCGCGCGCACGGCCGGATATTGTTTGCTGATGCCCGACAGCGCGAGACGCGGCGCGGCCGCGGCCCTGGCCGTCGAGGTGCCCGCGGGCCGTTCGGCGGCGTCGCCGCCAGAGGTGGAAATGTCGACCATGTAATTCCGTAGTACGCAGTGACTGCTCTTTGCAACGTGGCCTTCCGGCGCCGTGCGAAGCGCGCTGGACGGCGTTGCAGCCGGGTGACAATACCTAATTCGACACAGCCCGTCGAGCCATCAAAATTCCCGCAAACCCGCGTCGCAACAAGGTGTTGCGGGTAAGCCACCCTTGACGGCCCTTTCTGTCCATACTAAAACGCATATACCCCAGCGCCCACTCGATCAGCCAGAACATATAACCCGGAGAAGTCATGAGTCAGCAACGCGAGGCGATCGATACTTACTTACTGCGCGTCTTGCACACGCTGTTGATGGAACGCAGCGTGACCCGCGCGGCGGTCAAGCTCAACCAGTCACAGCCCGCCATCAGCGCGGCGCTGCGCCGCCTGCGCGACATCACAGGCGACCCGCTGCTGGTGCGCGGCAAGTCCGGCATGGTGCCGACCGAGTATGGGCTGCGTCTGCTCGAACCCGTGCAGAACGCACTGCGCGAAATCGAGCGGATCAAGTTCCAGCAGCACAACTTCGATCCTGCCACATCCATTCGTTGCTACCGCATCGGTTGCCCGGATTATCTCAACGTGCTGTTCGTGCCGACGGTCGTCGAACGCTTCCGTCAGGCCGCGCCGAACGCGACGCTCGAGTTTCATTCGCTCGGCCCCTCCTTCGATTACGAACTCGCGCTCGAAGACGGCAAGCTCGACATCGTCATCGGCAACTGGCCGGAGCCGCCCGAGCAGTTGCATCTGTCGAATCTGTTCGTCGACCAGATCGTGTGCCTCGTGAGCAACACGCATCCGTTCGCCAAACGCGGCGGACTGACGCTCGACCAGTACCTGAACGCCCCGCATCTCGCGCCGACACCGTATTCGGTGGGCCAGCGCGGCGCGATCGACGTTCACCTCGCGCGTGAACGGCTGAAACGCCATGTCGTCGTGACACTGCCTTACTTCAACCTCGCGCCGTATGTGCTGATCAAGTCCGATCTGATCTTCACGACGACGCGTCTTTTCGCCGATCACTACGCGAAGTTCCTGCCGCTCACCGTCGTACCCGCGCCGCTCGATTTTCCGCCGATGCAGTATTACCAGCTGTGGCACGAGCGCTGCCATTACTCCGATGAGGTGCGCTGGCTCAGGAGCCTCGTCGCCGAAGCGACCCGCACGCTGATCGACAAGCCTTAGGCGTTCTCTTTCATATTCACACCGGCGCGCGTGGCCGGTGTGAATGTCCTTCGTTCTGCACGCGGCTCAGGCTGCGGCTTCGTACAGTGTTTTCGCCAGACGGTTGTGCCGCTCGATCACCGTGCCCAGCTCGACCGTCGTCAACACGCCGTCCTTCACCACGACCTTCCCGCCGATCACGCTGCACGCCACCTGTGACGGCGCGCAGAACACCAGCGCGGCAACCGGGTCGTGCAAGGCGCCCGCGAAGAGCGGCTGGCGCAGGTCGAACGCGACGAAATCCGCCGCCATGCCGGGCGCCAGCGCGCCGATATCGTCGCGATTGAGCACCTTCGCGCCACCGAGCGTCGCGATTTCGAGCGCTTCGCGCGCGGTCATCGCATCCGGCCCAAAGCCGACGCGCTGAAGCAGCAGCGCCTGACGCACCTCGGCTACCATCTGCGCGCCATCGTTCGACGCGGAGCCATCGACACCGAGACCCACCGGCACGCCAGCGAGCCGCATCTTTTTCACCGGCGCGATACCGGACGCAAGCCGCATGTTCGAGCACGGACAATGCGCGACGCCGGTTCCGGTCCGCGCGAAGAGCGCGATACCTTCGTCGTCGAGCTGCACACAGTGCGCGTGCCACACGTCATGCCCGACCCAGCCGAGATCTTCCGCGTACTGCGCCGGCGTCATGCCGAACTTCTCGCGGCTGTACGCGATGTCGTTGACGTTCTCCGCCAGATGCGTGTGCAGCGATACGCCATACTGCCGCGCGAGCGCCGCCGATTCGCGCATCAGGTCGCGGCTCACCGAAAACGGCGAACAGGGCGCGACGACCATCCGCAACATCGCGTAGCGGCCGTCGTCGTGATACGTCTCGATCAGCCGCTGCGTGTCCTTCAGGATGTCGGCTTCCTTTTCGACGACCGAATCCGGCGGCAATCCGCCGTCCTTCTGCCCGACGCTCATGCTGCCGCGGCTCGCGTGAAAGCGCATGCCGATGCGCTGCGCGGCTGCGATGCTGTCGTCGAGCCGGCTGCCGTTCGGATAGATGTACAGATGGTCGCTCGACGTCGTGCAGCCGGAGAGCAGCAGTTCGGCCATCGCGGTCAGTGTCGAGACTTCGATCATCTCCGGCGTGAGGTTCGCCCACCCCTTGTACAGATTCGTCAGCCAGCCGAAGAGCTCCGCATCCTGCGCGACGGGAATGGCCCGCGTCAGGCTTTGATA
>CALFSF010000177.1 GCA_937917025.1 uncultured Paraburkholderia sp. | reverse complement strand
ACCTGAAGCGTTTGCCTCTCGATCAACTGAAGATCGACCGGTCGTTCGTGCGCGACATCCTTGACGACCCCAACGACGCGGATATTGCGAGAACCATCGTGGCGCTCGCGCGAAGCTTCGACCTGGGCGTGATCGCCGAGGGCGTCGAGAACGAAGCGCAACGGGATTTCCTTTCGACGGCGGGCTGTCATGCCTATCAAGGCTTCCTTTTTTGCAAGCCGCTGCCGGTCGAAGCCTTCGAGCGGTTCGCAAGCCACTTCGGCACCGCGAATCAGGCAAAGGACCGGGCAACGGGTCCGGCGGAAGGAAGCGATGAGCGAAGTGTCGATTCGGGCACGGTGAACTGATCCGTTTTTCGTCGAAAGGACGGTTTGTCGTCATGCGCATGCGCCGCGTCGCGCAGGCTGGGAGATCGTGAGTATGATGCTGGATCAACCAGTCGATTTAGAGCATGGGAAACAACAGCATGACGACGCGCAGGAAAACTGCAGTTTCAGCGGGCGTGCCGGCCAAGGAAGACCTCGAAGCGATGTCGCTTTTTCGCTATCAGCTGCGTCGATTTCTTCGCTTTTCCGAAGAAGTGACGCATACCGAAGGCGTTACGCCGTTGCAGTATCAGTTGATGCTGCATGTCCGCGGCTTCGCGGGGCGTGACTGGGCGACCGTCGGGGAACTGGCGGAGCGGCTTCAGGCGGCGCCGCACGGCACCGTCGCCCTGGTGTCGCGCTGCGAAGCGAACGGGCTTGTCTCGCGTCGCGCGAGCAGGGCAGACGGGCGTCAGGTCGAAGTGCACCTGACGGTCAAGGGGGAACAGTGTCTCGCGCGACTCGCGTTGAAACACAAGCTGGAAATCGAGGCATTCGGATGGGCGTTCAACCGGATGCCTTCGCAGGAGTGACGATCAGTGGATATTCACGGGCTGGGCGGAAAGACCGATCACGTGCCCGTGCCACAAATTGCACGTCGCCTTGACGGGCATCCACACATACTTGCCGCGGACCTTGGCAAAAGCGGATGTTTTTACCACCGTGTCGACCGGCAACGGAGTCGTGTCGCGTGAAATCCGCCTGCCTTTCAGGATGGTGGCCTTCAGCGCATGGCGTTCCGAAATGACGAACAGATCATAGCGCGGCGTGGTCCTCACCCAGCGGTCGAAAGCGGCCACGCAATTCACGACTACGCCAGGAACATGCATGCGCCTGAGATAGGCGTAGTCATCCGGAGAGCTGTCTTGCGGCTGTGCGTCCGCATAGTGGAAGGCCACGCTAAAGGCCAGAAGCAGAAAAAGCGCTGAGATAATCTTCATGAAGTGGGTGCCCGCCGAAACGGGGAACCTAAAGGCAGCAAAATAGCCGACGAGTATACATGCGTCAGTCCATCCTCCCGCTTCTTCCCATGCAATCTGAAGATGTTTGACGGCGGTTTGCCGGTCGCCAGGGTATGCGCCGCGGCATAAAAAATGGACCCGGCGGTGTGCGCGGGTCCTGAATGCCAGCCACGCTACAGGGAAGCAGGCTGGCAGGCCACCCCGCGAAACCGAATTGCCAGAACCCCGCGCGACTGCGTTTTGATGGCTCAATCCGCACCGGTTCGCAAGCGCGAATCCGTTACGTATATCAGCATCAAGACGCGCGGATCCCCCGAAGATACGACCAGACAACGAGCCGATCATTCGCTGGAACACGGACGACTGTATTGTGAAGGGCTTAAGCGAAACTTAAGGCCGATACTGGGAGAAACCCGGGCGATCATCCAATGTGCCGGACGAACACGGGCGAGCTGCCTCGTGAAGCAGCATGCGTTGAAAAGCAGGAGGGTATCGCGATCGTTAATCTGGCTTCGCTGGCATTTCCTATAGACCCCAGATGATGTCGGCGTTCCGTTTTTCGGCCTCGCGCATCATGTCGAGCAACGGCCACGCACGGTGCGCTACCCCGCCACGGTCTTCATTCATGTCGTAGCGGTGTTCACCCCAGACGGTATGGAGCGCTTCGAGCGCGGTTTCGGCGTGCGTCTCCCCGGAAATGGCCGCTTCCAGACGGGCGATCATGTGAGGCAACTCGTCGTGCGCGATCACCCCGCGCGCATCGAGGCGCTTGCCAATCAAACCAAGGAGGTATTGGGCGAGGTTCCTCAGCATGACGACATCAGGTGTGGCAGTGGATTGGAATGTGACCAGCATGATGAGACCTCCTCGTGTAGAGGCCTTCAGCATGGCGGAGTCCTGTTTATTGGATCTGGAGCATTGCCTCCCCGTGGGCGCGCGCAGGCTCCGCACATTGTTTTCCTGGTCCGGTAACGGCCCTTGCTGCTCCAGATACGGTCATGAGAAGACCTGTCTGAATTTTATATCACAACGTGATAAATTAAAAGAAACCACTCAGACTGTCATGCGCGGCTTTGGATCGGGGTGAGCGAGGTATCGATGCGTTACCGATGGCCGCGTGAGCGTATCTGCGGGGAGGGCCGTACCGTTCATTCATGCTTCTCCGTGTTCATCCTGCCCAACCAGCACGCTCTCCGGGGACGCAAACATATAGCGCGGCACATCCAGGTTTTGCGGTGCCGGTTTGTCCTTGAATACGCGCCCGGCGAGATCGTAGGTGGAGCCATGGCAAGGGCACAGGAAGCCTCCCGGCCAGTTGTCCGGCAGATTAGCCTGCGGGCCTTCCTGAAACCGGGGGCGCGGTGTGCAGCCGAGATGCGTGCACACGCCCACGACGACGAGGATGTTCCGGTGATCGTCGCGCGACCGGTAAGTGTTGCCGCAGTACGCCGGCAGCGGCATGGAAAACGGGTGCTGTGTCGTGGGGTCGGCCACCATCGGGTTTGCCGTCACGACGTCCGCGAGCATTTTCTGCGTCCGGTTGACGAGAAACACCGGGACGCCGCGCCACGCGACGGTCATCATATCGCCGGGCTGCAACCTGCTGATGTCCGCCATGACAGGCGCGCCAGCTGCCCTCGTCTTTGCCGACGGGGCCAGCGAATCGACAAATGGCACCAGCGTGGCGACCGCCCCGGCGCCTCCGGCAACCGATGTTGCGATCAGCCATTTGCGGCGATCGATATTCAGGCTTTCGTATTGATACTCGCTCATTTCGCACTCCATCCGTTCGAGCGCCGATATGTGTTTGAGTGTCATGGCGTCGACGCGTTCGGTGCCGGTCCGAAATGTCAACGACCTTACGAGGTGCCTGCGTTTGCTACGGCTCACGTCAAACGATCATTCAGGATTTCCGTGCCGCTGCCATTCAAACCTGTCGCCGCGCAAGCGGGCGCGCCGATCGCCGTTGTATTTTTCATTGTTTAGCAACGCGGGGGAGATCGCCGAACCGCGGCTCGATCGTGTGGGCGTATAGGTGATACGCGCCAGGTCAGGCTTTCCAGACGCAGCGTCGTTCGCCCTATGTGGCGAATTAAAATCCACAGGGCTAGCCATCGCGATATCGATGCTGCGTCCCGTGTGCGCACGCGCAGACGGACTCGCAACTGACGCGATCAGGCCCGCGAATAACGCCGCCAGACAATATTTCACGCTTCGATTTTCGTAACGCATGCTGGTCAGGTCGCGCTTGCACATACCGAAACGCCATTCTTTCATCGATGAAAGAATGTGGAGAATTAACGGTTGAAACATCATGATAGGTCACGAAGTGACATATTTCCAACACAGGGCTGATTGCGCGCGCGAGGACCACCGGATACCAGCCGGTTAGCGGCCGATGCAACGCGCACCAGGTTTCGTCATTGACTGTTTCAGGAATTTTCCTGCATCTGATTCTGTCCAACCTTGCATGAAGTCGCGGCCCTTTTGCGTCGAACAACGTGAAGCGCGCGACGGTCTCAGCCGGCAAAAAAATAAAACATGCACCGGCGAGTCGAGGAACGGGGAGGCCAACGTGAGCACTATCTCAAGCCTGACGTTATCAGGAAAATTGCGGCGCGATGCGGGCGTCGTAGGACTTCTGCTTGCCAGCACGACGAGCATTATCGGTTCGGGCTGGCTATTCGGCGCCTATCACGCGGCGAAAATCGCCGGTCCGTTAAGCATTGGAAGCTGGGTTCTCGGCGCGGTCATCATCATGTTGATCGCGCTGTGCTTTGCGGAACTGGCCGCGCTGTTTCCGCGTAGCGGCGCGCTGGTGCACATGAGCCATGCGAGTCACGGCGAAGGTCTCGGCCGCATCTGGTGCTGGCTGCTCTTCCTCGCGTATGTGCCGGTGCCGGCGGTCGAGACCGAAGCGATCGTGACCTATGCGAACAACTATCTGCCGTACTTCATTCGCCCCGGGAGCGAAGGCCTGCTGACCACGGCCGGCTTCGTCGCGTGCGCCGCGCTTCTCGGGATCATGGCGTTGCTGAACCTGATGATTGTCCGATGGCTGCTCAACGTCAATTCGACTATTACGTGGTGGAAGATCCTGGTACCGGTGCTCACCATCGTCGGGTTGATGATGGCAAGCACGCACTGGTCGGTGATGAGCGCGGCGCCTGATACCTACAAGCTGTCGGGCATGTTCACGGCGCTCCCGGCCGCAGGCATC
>CALFSF010000176.1 GCA_937917025.1 uncultured Paraburkholderia sp. | reverse complement strand
TGAAGCTGATGTCGTGCGTGCAGCCGCGCGTGGCTGTGTTCGGCAAGAAGGATTACCAGCAGTTGATGATCGTGCGGCAGATGTGCAACCAGTTCGCGCTGCCCACCGACATCATCGCCGCGGAAACCGTGCGCGACACGGACGGCCTCGCGCTCAGCTCGCGCAACCGCTTCCTGCAGGCGGCCGAGCGCGCCGAGGCGCCGCGCCTTGCCGCCGAACTGAACCGCGTGCGTGACGCCGTGCTGGCGGGCAACCGCGATTTCGCGGCCATCGAGCGCGATGCGATGGCCGCGCTCGCCGCGCGCGGCTGGCAACCGGACTACGTCGCGGTGCGCAAGCGCGTGAATCTGCTGCCGCCAGCCGCGCAGGATGGCGACGCACCGCTCGTCGTGCTCGCGGCCGCGAAACTGGGCACGACGCGCCTGATCGACAACCTCGAAATCTGACGCCGACGGTGACCGGACGCATCGTGTCGCCGTTCAACGCACATTCCACGCACATTCAGGGCACTTAAGGAAGAAACGGTCATGCAACGCCATATGCTGAAGTCGAAGATCCACCGCGCGGCGGTCACGCACTGCGAACTGCATTACGAGGGTTCGTGCGCGATCGACGAAAACCTGCTCGAAGCGGCGAACATCGTCGAGAACGAGCGGATCGACATCTGGAACATCAACAATGGCGAGCGTTTCTCGACCTACGCGATCAAGGGCGAACGCGGCAGCGGCATGATCTCGCTGAACGGGTCGGCGGCGCGGCGCGCGCAGCTGGGCGACCTCGTCATCATCGCGGCGTTCGCGACAGTCGATGAAGCCGAGCTGAAGGCCGGCTGGAAGCCGGATCTGGTCTTCGTCGACGAGAACAACCGGATCAAGGGCAGCCGCGACCACGTGCCGACGCAGACCTGGACCTGAACCGCACGCAATCCGCCGCGCCGCTCATCCGGCCCGGCCCCGAAGGCAAAAAAGCGCAACGTACACCGGGCACGTTGCGCTTTTGTGTTTCCGGCCGGTGAAAGAACCGGCCCCGGTCGCGTCAGTACAACACCATCTGCGTGCAACGGAACAGGGCCATCACCTTTCCACTGGGCGCGAAGACCTTCGCGTCCCAGATCTGCGTGCTGCGGCCCAGATGCACGCCGGTTGCCTCGGCTCGCACAACGCCTTCGACCGCCGTGCCCAGAAAATTGCTCTTCAGCTCGATCGTCGTGAAATTCACCGCCTTGTCGGGCAGATGGGCGAGACACGCATAACCGCAGGCCGTATCGGCCAGCGCGATCACCGAAGCCGCGTGCAGGAAGCCGTTCGGCGCGAGCAGGTCGCGGCGCACCGGGAGTTCGGCCACGAGCGCTCCCTGCTCGAACGAAACGACGCGAAACCCGAGCAGGTCGGGCAGCGTTCCTTTCTGGCGTTCGCGCAGGCGGTCAATCGTATATTCCGGGCGAAGCGTGCTCATAAGGTTCGAACCTCAGCTAAAAAGGACAAAAAGACGGCGCGGTTCGGTCAAAGACTTCGACGCGGCCGGATTTGCCGATATTATCAACGCCTGAATCCGATTGACTGCAAAACGAAAGGCAAGCATCCAGGTACGGCAAACCGGCCGGCACGCCCAGCCTTCTTCCCGGGAGAATTCATGACGGTC
>CALFSF010000175.1 GCA_937917025.1 uncultured Paraburkholderia sp. | reverse complement strand
GGTATGCGCGCCGTGGCATCGCGGCGCGACGTTAGACCTGGGTGCGAGCAGGTCTGAAAACGCCATGAGACATTTCCGCCAGATTCGTAAAGGGTAAGAGAGGGCGAGAACCGTTTATACGCGTTGTCGTTTGCCGTTTACAAGCCGCCACAGCGCGCCCAGTAGCAGCGATCCTGTGCCAAGAACCACGCCAAGCAGCACGATCGAACTCATATGGTCGCGCACGAGCGGCACATTCCCGAACACGTAACCCGCCGCGACGAGCGAGACGATCCAGATCGCCGCGCCGGGCACGACGAACGCGACGAACCGCGCGAACGTCATGCGTGCGACGCCACCGACGAACGGCGCGAACGTGCGCACCACCGCAATATACGGCGACAGCAGAAACGTAATCCCGCCGCGCGCTTCGTAGAACGCGTGCGCCTTGCGCAACGCGTTTCTGTCGATCCAGCGAATGTTCGCGGTGTAGACCTTCTCGCCGATCGCGCGACCCGTTGCATAGTTGACGATGCTGCCGCCGACCGCCGCCGCGAACAGCACCGGCATCACGATCCATACGTTCAGCGCATGCGTCGCCGCGAACGCGCCGCAGATAAAGATCAAGGGATCACCGGGCAAAAAGAAGAGCGGCAAAAACCCGATCTCGAAGAAGATAATCGCAAACAGCATCGCGTACACAGCAGGGCCGTACTGCCCGATCACGGCCCCCAAGTGCCGGTCGAAGTGCAATGCGAGCTGCAACAGGTGCATCAGGTCCATATCAGGTCGGGCGGAATTCAGGTTTCAGCAGTGTAGTCCTGCGTGCGGTGCGTGGATGGTTTTTCGAATCCGTCGCGATGAGCCGGGTGCGGGCGATACAGAGGCGACAAAAAAAGCGCGGGGTACGCGACCGGGTCATACCGGCCGCGCACCCCGCGCCTGTTACTGCAAACCTGCGTTGAAGCTTGCCGGTTATCCGTTCACGGCTTCGAGTGCCGGATAGTCGATATAGCCCGCTTCGCCTTCAGCGTAGAAGGTGTCCGGAACCGGTGCGTTCAGCGGTGCATCGAGCGCAAAACGGCGCGGCAGATCCGGATTCGCGATGAAGAGCTGACCCCATGCGACGGCATCGGCTTCGCCTGCGTCGAGCACCTGCTGCGCGCTTTCCTTCGTGAACCGTTCGTTCGCGATGTACGCGCCGCCGAATGCCTGCTTCAGTTGCGGTCCGAGACGGTCGTCGCCCAGCGCCTCGCGTGCGGCGATAAACGCGATCTTGCGCTTGCCGAGTTCGCGTGCCACGTAGCTGAACGTGCCCGCGGGGTCGGAGTCGCCCATCGAGTGCGAATCGCGCCGCGGTGCCAGGTGAACGCCGACGCGGTTCGCGCCCCACACAGCGATACATGCGTCCGTCACTTCGAGCAGCAGACGGGCGCGGTTTTCGATCGAGCCGCCGTAGGCGTCCGTGCGATGGTTCGTGCTGTCCTGCAGGAACTGGTCGAGCAGATAGCCGTTTGCGCCGTGTACTTCGACGCCGTCAAAACCAGCGGCTTTCGCGTTCTCCGCACCCTTGCGATACGCTTCGACAATGCCCGGGATTTCCGCGAGATCGAGCGCGCGCGGCGTCACGTATTCACGCTTCGGACGCACGAGGCTCACGTACCCCTTCGCTGCAATTGCGCTCGGCGCAACGGGCAGGTCGCCGTTCAGGAACATCGGATCGGATATGCGCCCGACGTGCCACAGTTGCAGGAAGATCTTGCCGCCCGCCTGGTGAACGGCATCGGTGACGAGCTTCCAGCCCGCGACCTGCTCATGCGACCAGATGCCCGGCGTTGCGGCGTAACCGACCCCTTGCGGCGTGACGGACGTGGCTTCGCTCAGGATCAGGCCAGCCGATGCACGCTCGGCGTAGTACTTCGCCATCAGCGCGTTCGGAACGCGGACGTCACCGGCGCGGGCACGCGTGAGCGGTGCCATGAAAATGCGGTTGCGCAACGTGAGATCGCCAATCTGGATCGGATCGAAAAGAGTCGGCATAAGTGTTCACCTTTCCTGGCGGGCAAGCGCCCGCCGTTATGAAACAGCGTGAGAAAAAGAAACGAGACGATGCGAATGCGCTATGTCAGAGGTCTGCGTTCATGTGTTTGATAAACGCCTGAATGACCGCTTCATTGCGTTTGAAAAACACCCACTGACCCACGCGCTTCGACGTGACGAGCCCCGCGCGCTGCAAGGCGGCAAGGTGCGCGGACACAGTCGACTGCGACAGGCCGCAGCGGCCCTCGAACTTGCCGGCGCAGACGCCGTGATCGAGCGGAATCTCCTGATCCGAAAAATGCTCGGACGGGTTCTTCAGCCAGCCGAGGATCTCGCGGCGCACGGGGTTGGCAAGCGCCTTGTGAATGGCATCGACATCGATCGGTTGCAAAGTAGTGCGGGCTTTCATCAACGTTTATTCCGACGTGGCATGCGAGCATGCCGGCAATTGCATCGCTACGGGACGAATCATATATCGTTATTATACGATATTCGAAAAGGCCTTGCTGTCGATGGGGGTGATAGCTGCTGGCGCATGAAGAGGCCTGCACTTTTTTTGTCGCTTGCGCGTCAGGCCCGGCAAGTAACCGGACATGTCGTCAAGGTGGATTTGCCGATCAGGAATACACGGGCAAGGCGCCAGCGCAGGCCGCACGCGGACAGGGATGATGCAACGGCCCAGTCTTTAAATTAAGAGTCAATGTATTGTGTATAAATGGCAATAGTGACAAATAAAGATCAAAATATTGATGGTTACATCGAGGCAGACTATCGATGGGTGAACGATCAAATGCTATAATTTTGTTAATTGATGACCAATTTTGGACTTAAAAGTCAAAATGTTGCACTTTGAACTTGCTACCGTTGAGGAAATCTGCGTTGAACTCGCAAGCCGTCTGCGGGCGCACCGTCTTGCGCAAAACATCACTCAGGCCGAGCTTGCCGGCCGCGCGGGCATCTCGATGGGAACGGTGCGCAATTTCGAGAGCAAAGGTCAGACGACGCTGGAGTCATTGATCAAGATCGTCATGGCGCTGGGTCTTGCCGCAAGCCTGTCGGATCTCTTTGTCCTTCGCGCGACGACGATCAGGGACATGGAAAAAGCCAGCGTGCGTCGCCCGCG
>CALFSF010000174.1 GCA_937917025.1 uncultured Paraburkholderia sp. | reverse complement strand
TGCGCCTCACGATTTTGATCAACGGGTCGGATCCCAGCGTGAATCACGATTACGCGGTGCTCTGGCTCGATATCGAGCAGCATCGATGGTCCAGAGAAGCACATCAGGGCATCGACTTCCCCGCCTGGGGAGAAGTGCGTGACGTCGATGGCGTGACGATGCTCTGCGCGCCGCGCGACGACGAGCCGCTTTGCACGTTGCGTGGCCTGCACGTCGATCGCAAGCTGCGCGTGAGCGCGGCGCAAGGTTCGGCGGCATGGTCGTCCTCGCCGGCACATGTGCCGATGCGCGGCTACTGGCGGCTGCAGGCCGTCGACCGCCAGCCCGTGCATGCCGAACATGGTGTGTTCGACGGTTGACGCGGCGCGCGCGTGATTCCAGTGCGCGAAGGCGCGCCGTTTCGCTGCGGCATCTGGAACGCCGCCTGGACGGTCAGTACGGCGTGGAGACCCTGAACCGCTCGTTCCAGTTGTCGACGTACGCTCTCACGATCCTGTCGTCGCCGCGCACGAGAAAGCCGTTTTCCGCATTGCGTTCCTGAGCCGATTTCGTGAAGTTGAACGAACCGGTGAAAACGCTCGCATTGTCGAACACCATGACCTTGTTGTGCGCGATCGCCGGTTTCGTGTCGATCACAACCGCGATGCCCGCATTGCGCAGAAACGTCGCGCTCGAATAGCGCTGCGAAACCTGGCTCTTGTCGAGAATGACGCGAACGTCGACGCCGCGGTCTTTGGCGCGCTTGACGGCCGCGGCGATCGGCGCGCTCGTGAACGAGTAGGCCTGGATCAGCAGCGTGCGCCGCGTGTTGTTGATTTCGTTGACGAGAAGGTCCTGGCAGCTTGCGCCGTTCGGCACGAAACAGATTCTGTACGATGCGCCCGACGCAAAGGGCGCCGCAGGCGCCGCGCGCGAGAAAAGCTGTTTGCTCCACGTGGACAGCGAGGAATCCGCGTGGGCGACGGACATCGAAAAAGCTAAAGCCACGACGGCAGGAATACGTACACGCATGCGATGGTTCTGACCAGAAAGCGCCGTTCGGAAGAGCGCAAAATTATATCGGGATTAGCAACGTCTTCGCGACCTTTTCTGCGACACCCCTTCGATGACGTGAAGCATGCTGCCGTGCGATGGCGCGGCGCGGGACGTCGCTGAGCGTCGCTTCGCTGCCAGTCGAGGAAAGGCTCGAATGCATCGAGCGGCATTCGTGCGAAATTGTCGGCTGCCCCAAGGTATGAAACGACTTTGCGGGCGATCACGAAGAATCCGATCCGGGGACGTCATCCATGAGAACACTCACCGAACAGTTGACCCAATACGCGGCGTATCATCGCGACCGCCGCAACATCGCCACGCACTTCGTCGGCATTCCGATGATCGTGCTTGCCGTTGCCGTTCTGCTGAGCCGGCCCGCGTTCGCCGTCGCCGCGTTGCCGTTCCCGCTGTCCCCCGCGTACGCGCTGGTCGTCGTCATGACGCTTTACTACCTCGTGCTCGATGTGCCGCTCGGCATCGCGATGGCCGTGGTCCTTGCGCTGTGCGGCGCCGCGGGCCAGTGGTTCGCCGCGCAATCCACGCTGACGTGGCTCGTTTCCGGCATGGGTCTCTTCGTGGTCGGCTGGGTGTTCCAGTTCGTCGGCCACGTTGCGTATGAACATCGCAAACCGGCGTTCGTCGACGATCTGATCGGACTCGTCATCGGCCCGCTCTTCGTGCTTGCCGAGGCGCTCTTTGCCTTCGGATGGCGGCCGGCGTTGCGCGAGGCGATCGAGGCACACGCCGGCGCGACGCGCATCAATCCCGCGGTGCCAGCCACGCCGCAACGACGCTAGCGCGGCGCGAAGCGCACGAGGCGCACGCCGTGCAGCGCAGTCAGCGCGACGGCGATCCAGATCGGCCCATAAGTGGCCAGTTGCGCGGCCGAAAGCGTCTCGCGCAGCAGCGTCACCGATACGATCACGAGCAGCACCGGTTCGACATAGCCAAGAATGCCGAAGAGCGCCATCGGAAGCAGCCGGCTCGCCTTCAGATACGACGCGAGCGCCACGGTGCTCAACGCGCCGAGTCCAGGCAGCAGCAAAAACCACATGTCGTAGCGGCCCGCGAGCAAGGCGAGCGACCCGCCTGTCGCGACAAACGCAATCGCGACAGGAAAAAGCAGCGACACTTCGAGCGCAAACGCCGTCAGCGAATCGGCGTTGATTTTGCGGCGCAGCACGAAATACGGCGGATAGCCGAGCGCGACGAGCAACGTCGGCCAGGAAAATGCGCGTGTCATCCACAGTTCGTGCGCGACGCCGAGCGCCGCGCAAACCACGGCCAGCCATTGCAGCCCGTCGAGACGCTCGTGATAGTAAAAACGGCCGACGAGTACCATCATCAGCGGCAACAGAAAATAGCCGAGCGAGACATCGAGCATGCGGCCATGCAGCGGCGCCCACAGGAAAACCCACAACTGCACGCCGAGTAGCGCCGCGCTCACCCCCAGCGCCAACCCGATGCGCGGCTCCCTGACGGCGCGCAACGCGAGTTCGCGCAATGCCGGCAGCCTTCCCCGCAGCGCGATCAGCAGCAGCGCGCCGGGTACGGTCCAGATGATTCGCCACGCGAAGATATCGAGGCCCGTGAGCGGCACGAGCAGCTTTGCATACGCCGAAAGCAATGCGAACAGCGCCGAGGCGCCCACGGATAACGCGATGCCGCGCCCCGGCTCGTACTGGTTCATCGATCCGCCAGCAGCAATATCACAGCATTCGCGCCGCGCAGCATGCGTTGAACATGCCCGGCAAACGGCAAGATATCTGCCGTGCCGCGCTCAGGAGAGGCGTCTTTCATTTTCATCACAGGAGTTCGTGGAGGCGGACGGCGCCCC
This sequence comes from uncultured Paraburkholderia sp., assembly GCA_937917025.1. GTDB lineage: Bacteria > Pseudomonadota > Gammaproteobacteria > Burkholderiales > Burkholderiaceae > Paraburkholderia. The sequence continues at coordinate 4,942 of CALFSF010000174.1, read as the reverse complement.
GGAAAAGCGGCGACTGTCACCGCCGCGTAAAAGCAAGCCCGCATTCTAGACGCAGACGCGTCGCCCCGATCGCTGCATTTAGTCCGTGCGCATCGGCTCCCGATGGACTAGAACGTAACTTCATCCGTCAGCAGCGGTTCCCGTTCCAGGATAACCTTTCGCGTCGAACCGCTTCGCGCGTGCGGCAAGCCTGATTCTTGCTTCAACGCACGTCTTTGCCATCATCAGCGCGGGTACGTTGCCCGCCTTTCCGATGCGCGCGTCCCCCATGCGCGCGCCAACCCGCACGGCCAGCAGCCACCACCGAAAAGAGGAACACTGCATGACTCAGCCTGCGCTATTGCAAGAAGTGACACCCGGATTTGCCGTTGAGGTCCGCGCCGGCCTGACAAAGGCACCGCAAAAGGAACTGCCGTCGAAATACCTGTATGACGAAGTGGGCTCCGCGCTCTTCGAAGTGATCACGGCGCTGCCCGAATACGGCGTCACGCGCTCGGAAGAGCGCCTGCTGACGCGTTACGCCACCGACATCGTCGCGCAGCTTCCGCCTGACGTGACCGTCGCCGAACTCGGCAGCGGCAGCGGGCGCAAGACGCGTCGAATTCTTGAAGCACTGTGTAAAAAGCGTCCCACTTCTTACTGCCCGATTGAAATTTCGCGCACCGCGTTGCAATTGTGCCGGCGCGAGCTGGGCGATATCGAACGGATTTCGATCGTCGGTTATGAGAAGGATTATCTGGCGGGGCTCGCGGAAGTCAGCGAAAAGCGGGCGGACGGCGAGCAGCTGCTGGTGCTGTTCCTTGGCAGCACGATCGGCAATTTCGGACGGCTCGCGGCGACGCGCTTTCTGCGCGCCATCCGCACGATGCTGAAACCCGGCGACGCGCTGCTGCTCGGCACCGACCTCGACAAGCCGGTCTCGACGCTCGTCGCCGCCTACGACGATCCGATCGGCGTGACCGCGGCGTTCAACCTGAACCTGCTCGCGCGGATCAATCGCGAGCTGGGCGGCGATTTCCCGCTCGATGCGTTCGAACACGTCGCGCGCTTCAATCCGGAAGTGCGCAGCATCGAAATGCACCTGCGCGCGAAGCGGCACGTGAGCGCGCATGTCGCGGCCGCGCGGCTTACGGTGACGCTCGAGGAAGGCGAAACGATCTGGACCGAAAGCAGCCACAAATATCGCGCCGATGAAGTCGGGCCGATTGCCGGCGATGCGGGCTTTACGTGCCAGCATCAATGGATCGAACGCGATTGGGGTTTTGCGGAAAGTCTGCTGGTGGCGCGCTAGTTCCAGCGCGCGCGGAGCGTGGGGCGCTTCGCGCCCGCGCGCCTAGTGCTGCTCGAAGCGCTCGTAGCGTTTTTCGGTCGACCGCTCTTCGCCGCTGACTTCGGTCACGCGCGCGGAAGGCGGTCCGTGACGCAGCCACGAGAGCATCCGGTCGACCTGGTTGGCCGTGCCCTGCAGCATCGCTTCCACCGAGCCATCTTCGAGATTGGCGACCCAGCCGCGGATGCCGAGCGCGTGCGCCTGACGCACTGTCGCGTGACGAAAGCCGACACCCTGCACAACGCCGCGCACGCGCACGTAATACGTTTCGATTCGTGAATCCAGATCTGGCGCAGTCATCCCGGCTTCTCCTGACTATCTTTTCAAGCCGGCATTCTAGTCGCCCCGCCGGATTGATGCTGGACGGGAACGCGACGACAGCCGCGCTCCGGTGACCGCCGCGCGCGCTCCACGTACAATCCGTCGACCATTCAACCGGCGCAGCCCGCTTTCGCACGTCCACGCGAACGAAATGCCGTGCGCCACGCAGGGAAACCGAAACGGATGACCGATCACAATCGCGATCTGGTGCTCGTCACTGGCGCCTCCGGCTTTGTCGGATCGGCGGTGGCGCGCATTGCGCAGCAAAAGGGTTTCGCGGTGCGCGTGCTCGTGCGCGCGACGAGTCCGCGACGCAACGTCGAAGCGCTCGACGCGGAAATCGTCGTGGGCGACATGCGCGACGAAGCGTCGATGCGCGCCGCGCTGCGCGGCGTGCGCTACCTTTTTCACGTGGCCGCGGATTACCGTCTGTGGGCGCCGGACCCGCTCGACATCGAGCGCTCCAACCTCGAGGGCACCGAAGCGACGATGCGCGCCGCGCTCGCTGAACGCGTCGAGCGAATCGTGTACACGAGCAGCGTGGCCACGCTGAAAGTGACGAATTCCGGCCAGTCCGCCGACGAAACCTCGCCGCTCACGCCCGAAAAGGCGATCGGCGTGTACAAGCGCAGCAAGGTGCTGGCCGAGCGCGCGGTGGAACGCATGATCGCGCAGGACGGGCTGCCCGCCGTGATCGTCAATCCGTCGACGCCGATCGGCCCGCGCGACGTCAAGCCGACGCCGACCGGACGCATCATCGTCGAAGCGGCGCGCGGCAAGATTCCGGCGTTCGTCGATACCGGCCTGAATCTGGTGCATGTCGACGACGTCGCCGCCGGGCACTTTCTGGCGCTGGAGCACGGCAACATCGGCGAGCGCTACATTCTGGGCGGCGAAAACCTGCCGCTGCAGCAAATGCTCGCCGACATCGCGAATCTGACCGGCCGCAAGCCGCCGACGATCGCGCTGCCGCGCTGGCCGCTGTATCCGCTGGCCGTCGGCGCGGAAGCGGTCGCGAAGATCACGAAGCGCGAGCCGTTCGTCACGGTCGACGGGTTGAAGATGTCGAAGAACAAGATGTACTTCACGTCGGCGAAGGCGGAACGCGAACTCGGCTATCGCGCGCGGCCATATCGCGAAGGCCTCGCCGACGCGCTGCAATGGTTCCGGGAGGCGGGTTATCTGAAGGCGTGAGCGCTGCCGGCGGACGGCACGCGCACGCACTTTGTTACAACGTCGGCCGTCCGGCATCCGTTCAAGGCCGCGCGCAGCGGTTAAAATCGCCGGTCTTACCAGAGAAAGTCTCGCATGAATCTTCAAGAACAGATTGGCGCGCTTGAAACGGGCGTCGATCAGCTCAATCAGCTCATCCAGGTCGCGCTCGCCCCGAAGGCCGCGGCCACGGCAGAATCCCCGGCGGAAGCTGTACCGGAGGCTGGTGCAGCCGCTGACGTCGCCGCTGGCGTGGCTGTGTCGTCCGCGCCCGCTGACGTGGCCGTGTCGCCCGAGCCCGCTGAACTGGCCGCGCCAGGGGCCGGCGAAAAGCCGACGCTCAGCATCGCCCGTCCGGCGCAGAACGAAATCACGATGACGATCGGCGGCCAGACCGTCTCGCTGCATCCCGAGCAGGTCGGTCAACTGATCGAGGAACTGGCGAACGCACGCGCATCGATGACACCCGAGCCGCCGGGCGGCCTGCCGACGGGCTGGCGTTTCGTATCGACGAAGAATCCGGTGATGGCCGCGCAGAAGCAGTCGAACGGCGACCGTCTGCTGGTATTGCGCCACACCGGCCACGGCTGGGTGCCGTTCACGTTCTCGCCGGAGATGGTCGTGCAGATGTACGCGCTGCTGACGCAGCGTTGACGCGCGTCTGATGTGTTCCGCGCGTTGGGCGGTTGCGCGCGGCGCGCTTCCCCTCTGCAAAACCCAATGGTTTTTTTAACGCCCGCACGGTGAGGTTCGCGCCGGTGGCTTGTGACGCACAAGGCGGCGCATCACGCGCCGCCCGCGTCGTTTGCCGTTCTAGCGCTCCTGCACCGGCGCCTGGACCCGCGCCTTCCACTGGCCGCCCTTGCCGCGCCAGTACCGCAGCGCCGAGGCGAACGTCGCGCCGACATAGAACAGCGCGACGAGCGGCAGGAACGGCGCCCATAGCGGCGAGCGACCGTAATACCGGAGCATCGGCGCGTAGGCACAGCACATCAGCGCCCAGGCAAGCCACGCCGGCCAGCCGAGCGGTCCGAGCACGAGCGCCACGACCGGCGGAACGAGGTAGATGACCGTCATGCCCGCGAGCGTTCCGGCCAGCAGCCAGCCGTTGTAGCGCAGCTGCGTGAACGCCGTGCGCGCGATCATGTTCCAGATGTCCTTCCAGCTGTCGTACGGACGCAACGAAATGCTACGCGCCGCGACATCCAGCCGGATCGGATGACGCCCTTCGCCGCGATGCTTGATGCGCGCCGCGAGGCTGCAATCGTCGATCAGCTCGGCGCGGATCGACTCGATGCCGCCGGCTTCCTCGAGCGCGGTGCGGCGCACCAGCATGCAGCCGCCGGCCGCCGCCGCCGTCCTGTTGCGCGGGTTGTTGACCCACGCGAACGGATACAGCTTCGCGAAAAAGAACACGAACGCCGGGATCAGCGCCTTTTCCCAGAAGGAATCGCAGCGCAGACGGACCATCAGCGAGACGAGATCGCGCTTTTCCTCTCCGGCGCGCACGACAAGCTGCGTCACGGCATCGGCCGGATGGCCAATGTCGGCATCGGTGAGAAGCAGGAAGTCGGCGGCAACGCCCAGGGTCTTGACGGCCTCGATGCCCTGCGACTGCGCCCAGACCTTGCCGGACCAGCCCGCCGGAAGCGGCTTCGCGGTCAGCACCGTCAGCCGGTCGGCGCATTGCAGCTGGAGCGCGGCGGCGCGGGCGGCGTCGGCGGTGCCGTCGGTGCTGTGGTCATCGACGACGATCACGTGGAACGCGCCCGCGTAGTCCTGGCCCAGCAGCGAAGCGACCGCCCGGGCGATCACGTCGGCCTCGTTGCGGGCCGGCACGACGGCGGCCACGGCCGGCCAGCCCTCGCTGCCGGACAGGCGCGCGGCCAGCGGCGGCGCCGGACGCGTGCGCCAGAACCCGCCGCGCGCGAGCAGCAGCACACCCCAGATCAGCAGGGAGAGACACGAAAGTGCGAACAGAACCAGGATCCTGCGTTGCCCTCAACCAGCAGGTCCCGCGCGGAAACGGACCGCCCCGGCGCCCGGGGCGCCCGTCCGCGTGCGACGCGGACATATTCG
>CALFSF010000173.1 GCA_937917025.1 uncultured Paraburkholderia sp. | reverse complement strand
AATCGTGCGCATGCGCGTCCCTATCTCGACCGGTTGACCCGTGAGGTTGCGTTGCAGGCGGCGTTGTTCGATACGACGCGTGTCGTATCACAACTGCACTGGGGCGGCGGCACGCCGACGTTTCTCTCACACGACGAAATGGCCGAACTGATGGTGGCTACGCGCGAACATTTCCAGCTCGCGCCCGACGCGCACGGTGAATATTCGATCGAGGTCGACCCGCGCGAGGCTTCGCCGGCAACGGTCGCGCACCTGCGCGCGATGGGCTTCAACCGTCTGAGTCTCGGCGTGCAGGATTTCGATCCGCGCGTGCAGCAGGCCATCAACCGCATCCAGCCCGTCGAAATGACAAGTAGCGTGATGCATGCGGCGCGCGCGCACGGCTTCCATTCGATCGGCGTCGATCTGATTTACGGCCTGCCGCATCAAACCGTCGACAGCTTCAGTAGCACGCTCGATACGATGCTCGCGCTCGCGCCCGACAGGCTATCGGTGTTCGGCTACGCGCACATGCCGCAGCGCTTCAAGATGCAACGCCAGATGGACCCGGCAACGCTGCCCTCACCCGAAGTCCGCCTTGCGATCCTGCGACTCGTGATCGAACGTCTGACCGATGCAGGATACGTGTACATCGGCATGGACCACTTCGCGCTGCCCTCCGATGAACTCGCGCGCGCGCAGGCGCAGCGCACGCTGCACCGTAACTTCCAGGGCTACAGCACGCGGGCGGAATGCGATCTGATCGGCTTTGGTGCATCGTCGATCGGCAAGGTCGGCGATGTATACGCGCAGAACGCAAAAGAACTGCCCGCTTGGGCCAACGCGATCGATGCGGGTCGCCTCGCGATCACGCGCGGCGTGCGCCTGACGCCCGACGACCGGCTGCGTCGCGACGTCATCACGCAACTGATGTGCAATCTCGAACTGCGTTTCGACGAATTCGACGCGGCGTACGGTATCCGTTTCACCGAAGCGTTCGCGCCGGAACTCGCCCGTCTGCAATCGTTCGCTGACGACGGGCTCGTGTCGATCGGCGCGCGGCGTCTCGATGTGCTGCCCGCGGGCCGGATGCTGGTGCGCAACATCGCCATGGTGTTCGACCGCTATCTCGGCCAGCAGGCGCTCGAGCGGTTTTCGCGCACGCTTTGAGGGGCGGTCGCGTCTGGGGGCAGGCCCGCCGGCAACTTGCCCGCGGACGCGTTTTCGGCCATAATCCGCGTTTCCCGCAGCGCTGGGTTACTCCCGCGCGAGGAAATAGCAAGGCATGACCCGCAAGCCCAGGTGGTGAAACAGGTAGACGCAGGGGACTCAAAATCCCCCGCCGCAAGGCGTGCCGGTTCGAGTCCGGCCCTGGGCACCAGAACATTGCTTCATGCAGTAAAAATCACGCAGTCAAAAAGCAGCAACGAAAAACCCGCGCCCATCATGACGATGCCGCGGGTTTTGTTTTTCCACGCCTGAATATTCCGCCTGGCGTCGTCGCTTAGCCCATGCGCGCGCCGGCCGCCGCGCCCGCGTCCCATCGGCCGAAAAGCCCCGCCAGCCAGTCCACGAACACCCGCACACGCGGCGACAACTGACGGTGATGCGGATACATCGCGGATACCGGCATCGTCGGCAGCGGACAGTTTTTCAGCACTTCGCGCACCGTGCCGTTCGCGATGGCCTGCACCGCGTGATATCGCGGCACCTGCACGAGCCCCATTCCCGCGACACAGCACGAGAAGTACGCATCCGCGTTCGATACCGAAATGCGCCCCTTCATCTCGATCTCGCGCCGCTCGCCGTCGATCACGAATTCGAACGGCCACGCACGCCCCGTCGCGGCGAGCGTGTAATTCACCGCCCAGTGGTCTTTCAGATCCTCGAGTGTCCGCGGTTCACCGTGACGGTCGAGATACGCGCGGCTCGCGCACGTCACCTGCGCCATGTCGGCGAGCCGGCGCGCCACCATCGTCGAATCCTTCGGCGTGCCGGCGCGCAGCACACAGTCGAACCCCTCGCGCACCATGTCGACAGGGCGATCGCCGAAGCCGATATCCAGGTCCAGCTCCGGATACCGCTCGCAGAACGCGGCCAGTTCGGGCAGCACGATCTCGTGAGCGAGCGTCGCCTGCATGTCGACCCGCAGCTTGCCCTTCGGCTTCAGCGAAGCCTCCGTGAAAACCGATTCCGTCTCCTCCAGATCGGCCAGCAGCCGCACGCAGCGCCGGTAGTACGCATCGCCGTCGAGCGTCGCGCTGACGCTGCGCGTCGTGCGCTGAAGCAGACGCACGCCAAGCCGCGCTTCGAGCTGCTTGATCGCGTGCGTGACGGTGGCGCGCGGCAGGTTCAGCGCGTCGGCCGCGCCCGTGAAGCTGCCCAGTTCGACGATCCGCGTGAACACCTGCATCGAATGAAAGCGGTCCATACGATTGTTGATCCAGATTGCACAGTTATGGCAATCCTACCGTATTTATCCAATCCGATAGCGCGTGCAGAATGCATTCATGGCATCACCGAACCCCTTTCGAACCCACCCAGGGAGCAGCATCATGAGCAAGATCGCACTCGTCACGGGCGCATCCCGTGGCATTGGCGCCAGCATTGCGAAGCGTCTGGCGCGCGACGGCATGACCGTCGTCGTGAATTACTCGAATCGCGTCGAGGAAGCCGACGCAGTCGTCGCGGACATCGTCGCGGCGGGCGGCAGGGCGCTCGCGATGAAAGCGGATGTGTCGAGCGCGCAGTCGGTGCGCGAGATGTTCGACGCAGTCGAAGCGCAACTCGGCAAGCTCGACGTTCTCGTGAACAACGCCGGCATCATGCCTGCGGTGAAACCGCTCGCCGAACACGACGACGACACGTTCGACCGCATTTTCGCGATCAACCTCAAGGGCAGCTTCAACACGATGCGCGAGGCCACGACGCGCCTGAACGACGGCGGCCGGATCGTCAACTTTTCGACCAGCGTGACCGGTCTCGGCTTCCCGGGCTACGCGGTCTACGCGGCCACGAAGTCCGCAATCGAAACGATGACGAACATCCTCGCGAAAGAAATGCGCGGTCGCGACATCACGGTCAACGCGGTCGCGCCGGGACCGACGGCAACCGACCTGTTCCTCACCGGCAAGTCGCCGGAAACGATCGACAGGCTCGCCAAAGCTGCGCCGCTCGAACGCCTCGGCACGCCGGATGACATCGCTGCCGCCGTCGCCTTTCTCGTCGGCCCGGACGGCGCGTGGATCAACGGTCAGACGCTGCGCGCAAACGGCGGAATCGTCTGAAGCGTCAGCACCCGGACGGCGGGCACGCGTTCACGCGTTACCCGCCCGCACGAGCTTCGCCGCGGAGCGGCGCTTCGCGACATAACCCGCCCACATCAGGATCAGCCACACGGGCACGAGCAAAACCGAAACGGCGAGCCCGGGCGTCAACACGAGAATCACGAGGATCATCGCCATGAACGCGAGACAGATCCAGTTGCTGAGCGGATACCAGAGCGACTTGAAAACGAGCGTTTCGCCTGCCTGCACCATCGCCCTGCGCGACTTCAGATGCGTCAGGCTGATCAGCGACCAGTTGATCACGAGCGCCGCGACGACGAGCGCCATCAGCACGCCGAGCGCCTCTGCCGGAATCAGATAGTTGATGATCACGCACGCGAAGGTCGCGAGCGCGGAGAGCCCGATTGCCCTGTACGGCACGCCACGCCGGTCGACCTTCAACAGCGCGCGCGGCGCGTTGCCCTGCTCCGCGAGGCCGTACAGCATGCGGCTGTTCGCATACACGCCGCTGTTGTACACCGACAGCGCGGCCGTCAGCACGACGATGTTGAGGACATCCGCCGTCAGGCTCGCGCCGATCTGCGAGAAGATCATCACGAACGGACTGCCGCCCGACGCCACCTGGTTCCACGGATACAGCGAAAGCAGCACCGCGAGCGAGCAGATGTAGAAAATCAGGATCCGGTAGATCACCTGATTCACGGCTTTGGGAATGCTCTTTTGCGGGTTGTCGGCTTCGGCGGCGGTGATGCCGATCAGCTCCAGCCCGCCGAACGAAAACATGATGACCGCGAGCATCATGAAGAGCCCATGAAAGCCATGCGGGAAAAAGCCGCCGTCGCGCCACAGGTTCGTGACCGACGCCTGCGGACCGCCATGACCGCTCACGAGCAGATAGCCGCCGAACAGGATCATACCGATCACCGCCACGACCTTGACGATCGCGAACCAGAACTCGGTCTCGCCGTACGCCTTCACGTTCGCCAGATTGATCGCGTTGACGGCGACAAAACACACGAGCGCCGAGACCCACGTCGGCACACCGGGCCACCAGTAATGCACGTACGTGCCGACCGCCGTGAGTTCGGCCATGCTGACGAGCACATACAGCACCCAGTAATTCCAGCCTGACAGGAAGCCCGGAAAGTCGCCCCAGTATTTGTAGGCGAAGTGGCTGAACGATCCCGCGACCGGTTCCTGCGCGACCATTTCGCCCAGCTGGCGCATGATGAAAAACGCGATGATGCCGCCGATCGCGTAACCGAGAATCATCGACGGACCCGCCGCCTGCAATACGCTCGCCGAGCCCAGAAAGAGGCCGGTGCCGATCGCGCCGCCCAGCGCGATCAACTGGATATGACGATTCTTCAGGCCGCGTTTCAGGCCGTCGTGATGCTGTGGACTATTCAAAGTATTGCGCCTTGCTGTCAGAAAACCGGATGCCGGACGCGGGTGCTGCCGCTGTTGTCGCACTGCGCTACGCGGGCCCGGCCAAGCCCCTGATTTTAACTCGCGCGCGCATTGCGTCTTGCTGGCGGCGGCAGCCGGCTCGTGGCACAGGCTTTCTGTGATTCGAACCTGAACGGCTCGCCGGGTAAAATGCACGCGATGCGACGGTCGCGATCCGTCAGCGGATGCGCGCGGAGTCGCCCGTTCATCCGTTCACTGCGTGCGATACCGGCGCCATTCTGTCTTTCCGCTCCTCAATGAATCTTGAACGCGTGCTGTTTTCCCAGGGTTTCGGCTCACGACGCCAGTGCCGCGCACTCGTCACCGGCGGCCATGTATCGATCGACGGCGCGGTCTGCGCCGACGCCGATGCCGACTTCCGCACCGACACGCTGACATTCGTCGTCGACGATACCGAGTGGCGTTATCGCGAGCACGCGTACATCCTGCTCAACAAGCCCGCGGGTTACGAATGCTCGCGCGATCCGCAGCATCACATGAGCGTGTTCAACCTGCTGCCGCCGCAGTTCGCGACGCGGGGCGTGCAATGCGTCGGACGCCTCGATCAGGACACGACGGGCCTGCTGCTGCTCTCCGACGACGGCCAGTTCGTTCACGCGTTCACGTCGCCAAAACGCAAGGTGCCGAAGGTTTATCTGGCCACCACCCGTCACCCGCTCGACGACGCACAGCTCGACGCATTGCGCGCCGGCGTGCTCCTGCACGGCGAGTCCGCGCCGATCGCCGCAGTCGCGGCCAGCGCGCGCGACGAACACGCGCTCGAACTCACGGTGCTGGAAGGCAAATATCATCAGGTGAAGCGGATGGTTGCGGCTGCGGGCAACCGCGTGGAGGCGCTGCATCGGGAGCGCATCGGCGGCCTCGCGCTTCCCGCGACGCTCGCCGAAGGCGAGTGGCAATGGCTCGACGAAGCCAGTCTCGCCGCGCTTCGGACGGGGTAAACACTGAAGACCTCGGCTTGAGGGCCGTCGCCGCCGGGCGACTGCGTTACCCATCTCACACTGCCGCGCAAAAAGCCGCCCGTTGCGCTGCGCCGCAGCATGCCCTTCCTTACATCCCGCTCTATACTCAATTAAACAACGATTAAAAAGTATTCAAGGAGGGGCGCCATGATCATCCACGATGGTTATGAGATTTCAACAACGACGATTGCGTTCGTGTGTCTCGGGATCGTCCTCGTCGTCGGTGCGCTGGCGATGATGCGTCGGCGACACCGCTATCCTCCAAGCCTCATCGGCGCACTGGTCGGCGCACTCCTGTGCTTCGTGCTGCTGGAAGCGCTACCCGCGATTACGTGAGTCTCGATCGCATCGCGCATTTGACGAGCCACGCCGCGTCGCTTCGCGCCGAAGCGACGCGCGGCGATGTGTGCGGCGTGCGTGATGAATCGCGGGGCCTTCCTGTTCGAAGTGCGAGGGCCCCTCGGCATTGACTGCAACCACGTCGTGGCGCGTTATGCGTCCGCATTCGCCCGCAGAAAATCCTGCACCGTCGGATAGCGCAAACGCACGTGCAGTTCGCGCTTCATCCTCGTGTTCAAAAGACGTCGCGATTCGCGCATGAACGACAGCAGCATCGGCTCGAGCCGCGCCTCGGCCTCTTCGCGCGTGACACGCGGGGGACGCGGCAAACCAAAAGCATCCGCAACCGTATCGAAGTAAGCCGCCATCTTCAGCGTCGAATCGTCCGAGGCGTGGACGACGCGACCCGGTCTGCCATGCGTCGACATCCGCACGAGGATCGCCGCGAGATCGTCGGCGTGAATGTGGCTCGTGTACACGTCGTCGGCGTCGCTCAGCGCGGG
>CALFSF010000172.1 GCA_937917025.1 uncultured Paraburkholderia sp. | reverse complement strand
TGGCTATCAGGTGCAACTCGTGCCGGTCGCAGCCGGTGTGATGTGGCAGGGCGTGGCGCGCGGCGACCTCGACGCGACGCTGTCCGCGTGGCTGCCGGTCACGCACGGCGCGTACTGGAACAACTTCAAGGACAAGGTGGTCGATCTGGGCCCGAACTTCAACGACGCGAAAATCGGCCTGATCGTGCCGGAAAACGCCGACGTGAACACGCTCGGCGATCTGGAAGCGAAGAAGACGGAGTTCGGTTCACGCATTGTCGGCATCGATGCCGGCGCGGGCGTGATGGAGAAGACCAGCGAGGCGATCAAGGTCTACAAGCTCGACTATCAGTTGATGCCCAGTTCGGGCAGCGCGATGACCGCTGAACTGGCGCGCTCGGAAGCCGCTAACAAGCCGATTATCGTGACGGGCTGGAAGCCGCACTGGATGTTCGCGAAGTACAAGCTGAAATTCCTCGACGACCCGAAGAAAGTGTTCGGCGAAGCGGAACATGTGGATAACGTCGTGAATCCGGAACTCGAGAAGAAGGCGCCGACAGTCGTCGCGTTTCTCAAGAAGTTCCAGTGGAAGCCGGGCGAGATCGACAGCGTGATGCTGGCGACGCAGAGCGGCGAGAAGCCGGCCGCCGCGGCGGATGCGTGGATCAGCGCGCACGGCGACCGGGTGGATAGCTGGGTGAAGTGACGCGCGCGTTGCACTGACCAGATTGCCGCCTGCGTGGCGGCAACTTCTCTGGAGAAACCGGAAACGCCGCTGAAAAAGCGGCGTTTTCGCTTATTGCAGCACGACAGTGCGATCGCCGTTGATGAACACGCGCCGTTCGATAAACGCCTTCACCGCGCGTGCCAGCGTGATGCATTCGACGTCGCGGCCGGTGGCGAGCAGCCGCTCCGGGCTGTATGAATGATCGACGCGTTCAACCACCTGTTCGATGATGGGACCTTCGTCGAGATCGTCGGTGACGAAATGCGCGGTCGCGCCGATCAGTTTGACGCCGCGCGTATGCGCCTGGTGATATGGCTTTGCGCCCTTGAAGCCGGGCAGAAACGAATGATGGATGTTGATCGCACGCGCGGCGAGCGCGCGGCTCGTTTCGCCCGAGAGAATCTGCATATAGCGCGCAAGGATCATCAGTTCCGCGCCGGACGTCTCGAACAGGTCGAGCAGGCGCGCTTCCTGTTGCGGCTTCGTCCCGGCGCTGATCGGCAGATGATGGAACGGCAAGCCGTGCTGCCGCGCGAGCGGCTCGAGATCGCAATGATTCGAGCCGATGCCGACGATATCCATCTTCAGCTCGCCCATGCGCCAGCGGAACAGCAGATCGGCGAGACAGTGTTCGAGTTTCGACACCATGATCAGCACCTTCGGCCGCGTGCCGACGTCGTGCATCGCCCATGTCATCTGAAAGCGTTCGGCAATCGGTGTGAATTCGCGTTGCAGCGCCTGCACCTGAAGCGCTTCGTCGCGATCCACACCATGAAACACGCAGCGCACGAAGAAGCGCTCGCTGAGATCGTCGTCGAAAACGGTGAGCTCGTCGATATAGCAATGATGCCGGTCGAGAAAGCCGACGACGGCGGCGACCTGGCCCGCCGCGCTCGGGCACGCGACGGTCAGCACCAGTTGATCGGGACGGGGATCGGAAGACATGCACGCTCCATTCAGGCGACAGGCGATGCCGCGGGGCGCGGCATGCATCGTCGAAGTAGAGCAGATCGGCCGTGCACGCGGATAGAAGCGAACCGCCGTCGCACTGGAACGGGAGCGTCAGTGCAGGCATCGTCGCTAAAACGTTAGAATTTCCCTTGACCGTCGATGACAGGTTCACGCTGCCTGCATGCGTCGCGTTCGATGTGTGACCTGGGCGCATCTGGCAAGGGCGGGATGATCATCACTTCAGGAGGGTCGGGACGTGGCACAGGAAAGGGTATTTCTCGCGGGAGCGGCCGGTGCGATCGGCGCGCGGTTGACGCCATTGCTCGTGAAAGCGGGTTACGCGGTATTCGGCACGACGCGTGATCCGCGCAAGGCCGCGTTGATCGAAGCGAACGGGGCGATGCCGGTGATCGTCGATGTGTTCGACGCCGATGCGTTGCGTGCCGAAGTCGCGAAAGTGCAACCGCACGCCGTCGTGCATCAGCTGACGGACCTGCCGCCGGGTCTCGACAAGTCGCGTATGGCCGAAGCCGTGGTGCGTAACGCGGCGATCCGCACGAAGGGCACGCGCAACCTCGT
>CALFSF010000171.1 GCA_937917025.1 uncultured Paraburkholderia sp. | reverse complement strand
CAACGAAGTTTTTTTCGAAGACGTGACGGTGCCGGTCGAGAATCTCGTCGGCGATGAGAATCGCGGCTGGACGTATGCGAAATATCTGCTCGGTCACGAGCGCACCGGTATCGCACGCGTCGGCCAGTCGAAGCGCGAACTCGTTTTCCTGAAGCGCCTCGCGCTGAACCAGAAGAAGAACGGCAAGCCGTTGCTGCACGATCCGGTTTTCTCGGCGAAGGTCGCGAATCTGGAAATCGAAATGATGGCGCTCGAGATCACGGTGCTGCGCGTCGTGAGCGCCGAGACGGGCGGACGCGGTCCGGGGCCGGAAGCGTCGATGCTGAAGATCAAGGGTACCGAAGTGCAGCAGGCGCTGACCGAGTTGATGTTCGAAGCGGTCGGCCCGATGGCGGCGCCGTTCGACGTGCCGTTCCTCGAAGGCGAGCGCGCGCATAGCGTGGCCGGCGACGACGATGCAGCGCCGCTCGCGGCGTATTACTTCAATTTCCGTAAGACGTCGATCTACGGCGGTTCGAACGAGATTCAAAAGAACATCATCGCGCAGATGATTCTGGGCCTTTGAGGAGCGGCGTAATGGACTTCACTTTTAACGACGAACAACAGCAATTCGCCGACGCGCTGCGCCGCTATCTCGACAAGAACTACGGTTTCGAGGCACGCCAGTCGATCGTACGTACCGACGCGGGCGTGTCGGACACGCACTGGTCCGCGTTTACCGAACTCGGTCTCACGGCGCTGCCGGTGCCTGAAGCGCAAGGCGGCTTCAACGGCAGTCCCGTCGACATGCTCGTGGTGATGCAGGAACTCGGTCGCGCGCTCGTGATCGAGCCGTACTGGGCGACGGCCGTGGGTATCGAGGCGCTGCGCCTCGCCGGTACGGGCGACGGCGACGATGCGCGCCTGCTCGAACGCGCCGCGGCGGGCGAGATCAGGCTCGCCGTGGCGTTTCATGAACCGGCCGCGCGCTACGACATTTTCGCGGTGGAAACGACCGCGACAAAACAGGGCGAGGGCTACGTGCTGACGGGCAGGAAATCCGTCGTGCAGCACGGCGCGCAGGCGGATTACTGGATCGTGCCCGCACGTCTGGACGGCGAGATCGCGCTGTTCGTGGTCGAGCGCGACGCGCAAGATGCGCAGGTCACCGATTACCGCACGATCGACGGCCAGCGTGCCGCGACGCTGTCGTTCGAGGCGACGCCGGCGCGACGTCTTGCCGGTGCGCATGCGGGCGCCGCGACGCTCGAGCGCATCGCCGATTACGGCCTCGTGCTGCTGTGCGCGGAGGCCGTCGGCGCGCTCGATGCGCTGAATCACGCCACCGCCGAATATACGAAGCAGCGTCAGCAGTTCGGCGTGCCGATCGCGCGTTTCCAGTCGCTGCAGCATCGCATGGTCGAGATGCTGATTCACGCGGAACAGGCGCGCTCGATCGCCTATCTCGCCGCCGTGCGCTACGCGAGCGAAGATGCCGATGAGCGTCGCCGTGCGGTATCGGCTGCGAAGGTTCGCGTCGGGCAGGCCGCGCGCTTTGTCGGCCAGCAGG
This sequence comes from uncultured Paraburkholderia sp., assembly GCA_937917025.1. Lineage (GTDB taxonomy): Bacteria > Pseudomonadota > Gammaproteobacteria > Burkholderiales > Burkholderiaceae > Paraburkholderia. Next base: position 8,858 of record CALFSF010000171.1, on the reverse strand, counting down.
CGGTTCAGCTGCACGGCGGCATGGGCGTGACCAACGAAGTCGCGGCGGCGCATCTGTTCAAGCGCCTCGCGATCATCGAGACCACGCTGGGCGACGTCGATCACCATCTCGAACGTTTTGCCGCGCTCCCCGGGTTTGCCGTCGCCGAAGTATGATCTGTCGATCCACATGAAGGAGGTGTGAAGATGGGTTTGAGCTTTGAAGACATGGAGGTCGGCAAGACCTTCGAGATCGGTGAACACACGTTCACGCGGGAAGAGATCATCGGCTTCGCCGAGCAGTTCGATCCACAACCGTTTCATATCAGCGATGAAGGCGCGGCGGCTTCGCCGTACGGCACGCTGATCGCGAGTGGCTGGCATACCTGTTCGGTGATGATGGGGCTGCTCGTGCGCAACGCGTTTGCGGGGTCGACGTCGATGGGCTCGCCCGGCATCGACGACATCCGCTGGCTCAAGCCCGTGCGTGCCGGCGATACGATCCGCATGCTGAACACCGTGCTCGAGCGGCGCGTGTCCGCGAGCAAACCCGATCGCGGCATCGTGTCGACGCAGTGGGAAGGTATCAACCAGCACGGCGAAACAGTGATCACGGTGCGCTCGAAAGGGCTCTTCGGCTTGCGCAATCCGGGTAACGCGGCATGACGCCGGACAGCGTCGAAGTGACCGATGCGCATGCGTTCCGCGCGCTCATGGGTACGGGCGCGCTGGTCAGCGTCTGGGTCGACATCGATCAGGCGAGCGTGGACCGTTTCGCGGCGGCGACAGGCGATCATCAATGGATTCACGTCGATCCTGAACGGGCAAAACGTGAGTCGCCATTTGGTGAACCGATCGCGCATGGTTTCATGACGCTGTCGCTGATTCCAGGGCTGCTCGAGAAGACCGTTTCGTTGAAGCAGCGCATGGGCGTCAACTACGGGCTCAACCGGGTGCGCTTCACGTCGCCGGTGCCGGTCGGATCGAGCGTACGCGCGCAATTCGTGGTGGCCGGGGTGACGGACGTCGACGACAACGGCGTGCAGGTTGTCTGGAACGTGACGCTGGAAAAGCAGGGGAGTGAGCGGCCTGTCTGTGTCGCCGAGTTCATCACCCGGCATTACTTCCCGCATTGACGTTTGATTTGACGCGGTAGAAAGCAGAACGCGGTTGCCTTCTCAGGCAACCGCGTTTTTTATTGCGCGACACGCGAGGTTCAATGCTTCGCGTATTGCGTCGCGCCAAAGAGGATTTCGCGCGCTTTGTCATCGGTGAGTTCCTTGCGCATGGAAGTCAACACTTCCACGCCGCGGATCACGGCCGGACGCGCGGCGATCGCTTCGTGCCAGCGCTTCACGTTCGGGAAGTCGTCGAGTTCGATGCCCTGGTTTTTCCACGAGCGCGTCCACGGGAACGACGCGATATCCGCGATCGTATAGTCGTTGCCCGCGAGGTAGGCGGTCTTGCCGAGTTGCGTATCCATCACGCCGTACAGACGTCGCGTCTCATTCGTGTAGCGGTTGATCGCGTATTCGATCGGCTGCGGCGCGTACACGCGGAAGTGATGCGTCTGGCCGAGCATCGGGCCGATGCCGCCCATCTGGAACATCAGCCATTGCAGTGTCGCATAGCGTCCGGCCGGATCGGCCGGCAGAAACTGGCCGGTTTTTTCCGCGAGGTAAATCAGGATCGCGCCGGATTCGAACAGCGAAAACGGCTTGCCGTCAGCGGACTTCGGACCGTCGGAATCGACAATCGCCGGGATCTTGTTGTTCGGGCTGATCGCAAGAAATTCGGGTGTGAACTGGTCGCCGGCGCCGATGTTGATGGCGTGCGCCTTATATTCGAGCCCGGTTTCCTCGAGCATGATGTGGACTTTGTGGCCGTTCGGGGTCGCCCAGCTATAAACGTCGATCATCGTGACTCCTGGTTTCGTGAGCACGGCGCCGCGCGATGCGACGTCGATGCGTTGAGGCAGACGAAAATTAGAGCACAGATAGAATCTTGATGCAGGGCGTGACCGGGCGGGCGTTGGCCACGCCACTGCATCGTGTAAATCCCGCCGCTATAGCGCCGTTATTGCGCGTGTTGCGCCGGCGCCGCCTCCGCATAACGCGCCAGTTCGAGTTTCGCGATTGCGTTGCGATGTACCTCGTCGGGACCATCCGCGAAGCGCAGCGTGCGCGCCGACGTGTACGCATACGCGAGCGGAAAATCGTCGCTCATGCCGGCCGCGCCATGCGCCTGCATGGCCCAGTCGATGACCTGACACGCCATGTTCGGCGCGACGACCTTGATCATCGCGATCTCGCCGCGCGCGCCCTTGTTGCCGACGGTATCCATCATGTACGCCGTCTTCAGCGTGAGCAGGCGCGCCTGTTCGATCATGCAGCGCGCCTCGGCGATGCGCTCCAGCGTCACGCCTTGCGCGGCGACCGGCTTGCCGAACGCGACGCGCTCCAGCGAGCGCTTCGACATCAGTTCGAGCGCGCGCTCGGCGAGACCGATCAGACGCATGCAATGGTGAATGCGCCCCGGCCCGAGACGGCCCTGCGCGATCTCGAAACCGCGGCCTTCTCCCAGCAGCAGATTCGACGCCGGCACGCGCACGTTTTCCAGCGAGATTTCCATGTGGCCGTGCGGTGCATCGTCGTAACCGAACACCGTCAGCGGACGATGCACGGTGACGCCGGTTGCGTCGGCGGGCACGAGGATCATCGACTGCTGTTGATGGCGCGGCGCTTCGGGATCGGTCTTGCCCATCACGATGTACACCTTGCAGCGCGGATCGCCCGCGCCCGACGACCACCACTTGCGGCCGTTGATGACGTAGTCGTCGCCGTCGCGCACGATGCTCGTCTGGATATTCGTCGCATCCGACGACGCCACGGCCGGCTCCGTCATCAGGAACGCCGAACGGATATGGCCCTGCAGCAGCGGCTCGAGCCATTCGCGCCTGTTTTCTTCGCTGCCGTAGCGCTCGATTGTTTCCATGTTGCCGGTGTCGGGCGCGTTGCAGTTGAACACTTCGGGCGCCCAGGGCACCCGGCCCATGATTTCGCACAGCGGCGCGTATTCGAGATTCGTGAGGCCCGCGCCGCGCGCCGAGTCCGGCAGGAACAGGTTCCACAGCCCGGCGTCGCGCGCTTTCTGCTTGAGACGCTCGATCAGTTCAGTCGGAATCCATGCATTGCCGTTCTGGCGATTGCGCGCAATCTCCTCGGCGAATGCGCGCTCGTTCGGATAGATGTGTTCGTCGAAGAAAGCGAGCAATTTCTCGCGCAACGCCTGCACCTTCGGGGTGTAATCGAAATTCATGTAAGTCCTCGCGGGTAACGATGAGCAATGATCGGGCGGCGGCTAGCGCACCTTCTGCGCGTAGCGCCACGCGAGTTCCGCCATCGGCTTCGCGCGACGGCCGGCATCGATCGCCTGCGCGCTCGCAGCGGTGCCGTCGACGACGCGCTTCATGATCCCCTGCAGGATCGCCGCGATGCGGAACATGTTGTACGCCAGATAGAAATTCCAGTCGCCTTCAATGTGGAACCCGGTGCGCGCGCAATAACGTTCGACGTAATGCGCTTCGTCCGGAATGCCGAGCGCGGCCCAGTCGAGGCCGGCAATGCCGCGAAACTGCGTGGGATCGACGTGCCACGCCATGCAGTGATACGCGAAGTCGGCAAGCGGGTCGCCGAGCGTCGACAGTTCCCAGTCGAGTACGGCAAGCACGCGCGGCTCGTGTGGATGGAAAATCAGGTTGTCGAGACGGTAGTCGCCATGCACGACCGAAGCCCGCCCGTCGGTGTCGGCCGGCATGTGCTGCGGCAGCCATTCGATGAGGCGGTTCATCACGTCGATCGGCTCCGTTTCGGACGCCACATACTGCCGGCTCCAGCGACCGATCTGCCGCGCGAAGTAGTTGCCCGGTTTGCCATAGTCAGCAAGTCCGACCGCCGCTGGATCGACGCTATGCAGCGCCGCGATCACGCGATTCATTTCGTCGTAGATCGCGCTACGCTCACCGGTCGTCATGCCGGGCAGCGACTGATCCCACAGCACGCGGCCCTGAACGAACTCCATCACGTAGAACGCGCGGCCGATCACGCTTTCGTCCTCGCAAAGCGCGAGCATCCTCGCGACGGGCACGTCGGTGTCGGCAAGTGCGTGCATCACGCGATACTCGCGCTCCACCGCGTGCGCCGACGGCAGGAGTTTCGCCGCGGGGCCGGGCTTCGCGCGCATCACATAGGAGCGCGACGGCGTGACGAGTTTGAACGTCGGATTGGACTGGCCGCCGGCGAACTGTTCGACGGTCACCGGCCCGGCGAAGCCCTCGACGTGTTGCTGAAGCCACGCGCCGAGCTGGTCCGCGTCGAAGCGCTGCTTGTCCGCGACGGGCCGTGTGCCTTCGAATGCCGAGTAGTCCGGCGTATGCTCCGGTTCTCCTGCGGAACTGGCCTGCATCATTGTCTCCTCCAGATCGGGTTCAGCTACGCCTGTATTGAATGAATTGCGCGTAGAGCAGTTCCATCGTCGTGTTGCGCACATCGCGATGAAGCGGCGAGGGCGGTGAATAGTTGATCGCGCGCAGCACCCAGTCGCGCGGTGCTGTGCCGACATCGAGCGTGTTGATGCAGCCCGTCGCCTGCGCGAGATGGCCGAAGAACGTGCGGCCGCCCGCCGTGATCGCATGCGAGAGAATCGCGCGGTTCACTCCGCCGTGCAGCACGAGCAGCACCGTGTCCCACGACGTGTCTTCGCGCAGCGTGGCAAGCGCCGGCAGCACGCGGTCGAACAGCTCGCCGATCGTTTCGCCGCCCAGAAAGCGCGTGTCCTCAGGGACGATGCCGTCGAACGCGCTCAGAAACGCGGCTTCGATATCTTTCACCGGAATGCTGCCGAGCCGTCCGCCGCGAATTTCCTGCAACGCGGGCTCGATTTTCAGCTCGATCTGCTGCCCGGTTTCGGCGAGCACGCGTTGCGCGGTTTCGACCGTGCGCGGCAGGCCGCTCACGATCACGCGATCGAAGCGGACCTGCTGCTCTGCAAACGCGCGGCCCGCGGCGCTCGCCTGTGCGCGGCCGTTCTCGTTGAGCGGCACGGTTTCAGGATCGATCGCGCGGCCGGTGGCGTCGAAATACGTGACGTCGCCGTGCCGCATCAAATAGATGCGGCGGCGCTTCGGCAGCTGGAATGCGGCGTTTTGCGGTTCGCTCATTTGTAGACCGGTGCGCGTTTTTCGAGGAACGCGGTGATGCCCTCGATCGCATCGCCCTGATGCAGCGCGGAGACGAAGTTGTCGCGCTCGGCTGCGAGATGATCCGGCAGCGATTGCGTGCCGGCCGCGCCGATCAGCGACTTGATGCACGTGATCGAATACGGCGAGATCCGGCCGAGGTCGTCGGCCCATGCGAGCGCCATGTCGCGCACCGCGACGGCCTTTGCCAGCTTGTTGACGACACCGAGTTCATGGAGCCGCGTCGCGATCACGGGCTTGCCTTCGAACAGCACTTCGGCCGCGATCTGGCGCGGCAGCGCCTGCGCGAGAAACCACGAGCCGCCGCCGTCCGGCGTCAGTCCGACGCGCGCGTACGACATCACGAATTTCGCATCTTCGGCGGCGACGATCAGGTCGCAGGCAAGCGCGAGCGAAAACCCCGCGCCGGCCGCCGCGCCCTCGACGGCGGCGATCACCGGTTTCGTCGACGAACGCAGCGCGGCGATCCACTCACCGAGCATGTCGATGCTTTGCGCCTGCACCGAAGGATCTTTCGCGCGATTTTCGAGCAGCCGGTTCAGGTTGCCGCCCGCGCAGAAGAACTGGTCCGCGCCGGTCAGCACGATCGCACGGATCGACGGATCGCGTTCGGCCGTGTCGATCGCCTCGATGCCGGCGGCGTACATGTCCGGATGCAGCGCGTTGCGCGTGCCTGGATTCGACAGCGTCAGCACGAGCGTGGATTCGCTTTCGGCCGGGCGGGACGTGAGGAGTTCGGCGCTCATCGTGGGTCCTTTGCGTGGGTGTTGGTGTCGTCGGCGATGTCGGGCTGCGTGAGCGAAAGGCCAAGTTGCGCGCGACGTGCGAGCCACGGCGATGGACGGTAGCGCGGATCTTCCAGCACGCTCGAGATGTTGCGCAGGATCGTGAGAATCGTCTTCGCGCCGAGCGCGTCGCCGAGGGCGAGCGGGCCGCGCGGATAGCCGAGGCCGAGCGTGACGGCCAGATCGATGTCGAGCGGCGACGCGATCTGCTTTTGCGCGATATCGCAGCCAATGTTGACGATGGTCGCGACCACCCGTTGCGCGACGAAGCCCGTCGAATCGCGGATCACGGTGACGGGCACGTTGTCGGCGGCGAAGAGCGCGTGGCCGGCGTCGCGCGCGGCGCGCGTCGTCGCGGGCGTCGTCATCAGCGTGCGGCGTTGCGCGCCGGCGAGCGGGAACAGCGCATCGATCGCCACAACACGGCTTGCGTCGAGATTTTCGTCGACGGCGGCGGTGGTCGCGTCATGCCCGAACGGCGTCACGACGATCAGCGAATCCGCCGCGGGCGTTGCGCCTTCGTCGAGCGCCACGCCGCTTTTCGCGACGATCTGCAGCACGGCTTCGCGCGCTTCGGGATAGCGGCGGCTGACCCACACGCGCTTCGGTAGTCCGGTTGGCGCCGCGGCTTCGGCTTCGAGCTGCTGCTTGCCGTCGACGTACCGGTAAAAGCCTTCGCCCGTCTTGCGGCCGATCAGACCGCCCGCGAGGCGCGTGCCCGTAATCGGCGACGGCGTGAAGCGCGGCTCTTCGTAGAACTGGTGATAGATCGACTCCATCACCGGGTGCGACACGTCGAGCGCCGTCAGGTCGAGCAGCTCGAACGGCCCGAGCCGGAAGCCCGCCTGCTCGCGCATGATGCGGTCGATGTCGACAAAACTCGCGACACCTTCGCCCGCCACGCGCAGGCCCTCGGTGTTCATCCCGCGTCCGGCATGATTGACGATGAAGCCGGGCATGTCCTTCGCGCGCACCGGCGTGTGGCCCATGCGGCGCGCGAGGCTCATCAGCGCGTCGCCGGCGGCCGGATCGCCGCGCAGGCCGTCGATCACCTCGACGACCTTCATCAGCGGCACCGGATTGAAGAAGTGATAGCCGACGACGCGCGACGGATTCTGGCAGCCCGCCGCAATCGACGTGATCGACAGCGACGACGTGTTCGACGCCAGCACGCAGTTGCCGCCCACCACCGTTTCGAGCTCGCGAAAGAGGGTGCGCTTGACGTCGAGCTTCTCGACGATCGCTTCGACGACGAGATCGCAGCCGGCGAGGTCCGCGATTGCCGCCGCGCCTGTCACACACGCGAGCGCGGCGGTAACGCGCGCCGGTTCGAGCTTGCCTTTGGCGGCGAGTTTTGCGAACGTGTCGGCAAGATAGTCGCGCGCCGCGCCGACGGCTTCGGGGTTCGTGTCGTAGAGACGCACGTTCAGGCCCGAGAGCGCCGCGATCTGCGCGATGCCGCGGCCCATTGCGCCCGTGCCGACGATGCCGATAGTTTCGATGCTGAACTGACGAGAGGTCATGGTAAGGCTCGACTCCATGGTTGTTTTTAGAATAGCACGATCGTGCAAATTTTGGGATGATGGGTTAACACGGACTGCGCGATCGTCGGCGATCTGCCGGACGTGGTTCCCTCGATAAACAGAACAGGCCGGAAGGAGACACCCGATGATCAAACTGTGCGGTTTCGCGTTGTCCAACTATTACAGCAAGGTGAAATTCGTTCTGCTCGAACACGAGATCCCTTTTGAGGAGGTGTTCGTGACGCCGGGCCAGGACGAGGCGTTCCTCGCGCATTCGCCGCTCGGCAAGGTGCCGTATATCCAGACCGAACACGGGGACCTGTGCGAGTCGCAGGCGATCGTCGAATATCTGGCCGCGCGCTATCCGGAGAAGGCGATTTTCTCCGCCGATCCGTGGATTGCCGCGAAAGAGCGCGAGATGATGTTCTTCGTCGACGTGCATCTCGAACTGACCGTGCGTAACCTGTACAAGCAGGCGTTTTTCGGCGGCACGATCACCGACGCGACCAAAGGGCGTGTCGAGAAGCTGCTCACGCATCATATCAGCGGTTTCAGGCGCCTCGCGAAGTTCGCGCCGTACCTGCACGGCGAGCGTTTCAGCGTGTCCGATACGGCCGGTTTCGTGCATCTGCCGCTTGTCGGCATGGCGACGCAGGCGATCTACGGGCGCGATTTCCTCGCCGGCGCGGGGATCGACTGGAAGGCGTATGTGAAGGCGGTGAACGAACGGCCCGCGGCGCAGCGCGTGACCGCCGACCGCAAGGCGTATATCGAGGCGCAACGCAAGAAGGCGTGAGCGTGCGGTTGCGCGCGAACCGCGATGCGCCGAAGCACGACACGCACGCGACGATGCGGAATGTGGATTCATTCGCATCGTCGCGCGCGCCGGATCAAAGACGCGCCAGCCGTTCGAGCGCGGTGGCGAGCGTGCTTTCCTGCTTCGCGAAGCAGAAGCGCACGACGCCCGATTCGTGCGGCGCATGATAGAACGCTGACACGGGAATCGCCGCCACGCCGATTTCGCCGGTCAGCCATTGCGCGAATTCGGCTTCGGGCAGATCGCTGATCGCCGAGTAATCGACGCACTGGAAGTACGTGCCTTCACACGGCAGTAGCCGGAAGCGCGAATTCGCGAGCCCCGCGCGGAAGAAGTCGCGCTTCTTCTGATAGAACGCCGGCAGGTCGAGATACGGCGCCGGGTCCTGCATGTAGCGCGCGAGGCCGAGCTGCATCGGCGTATTCACGGTGAACACGTTGAACGGGTGCACTTTGCGGAACTCCGCCGTCAATGCGGCAGGCGCCGCGACGTAGCCGA
>CALFSF010000170.1 GCA_937917025.1 uncultured Paraburkholderia sp. | reverse complement strand
CGGCTTCGGCTCCCACACCTTCAGCTTCATCAACGCCCAAAACGAGCGCCACTGGGTCAAGTTCCATTTCCGTACGCAGCAGGGCATCGAGAACCTGACCGACGCCGAAGCGGAAGCGCTCGTCGGCAAGGATCGCGAAAGCTCGATGCGCGATCTGTACGAAAGCATCGAGAGAAAAGCGTTTCCGCGCTGGACGCTGTTCGTGCAGGTCATGCCGGAAAAGGACGCGGCCACGTATCCGATCAACCCGTTCGATCTGACGAAAGTCTGGCCGAAGAAGGACTATCCGCTGATCGAAGTCGGCTATGTGGAGCTGAACCGCAACGCGGAGAACCATTTCGCCGACGTCGAGCAATCCGCGTTCAATCCGGCCAACGTCGTGCCGGGTATCAGCTTTTCGCCGGACAAGATGTTGCAGGGCCGGCTCTTTTCGTATGGCGATGCGCAGCGCTACCGGCTCGGCGTGAATCACAACCAGATTCCGGTGAATGCGCCGAAGTGCCCCGTGCACAGCTATCACCGCGACGGCCAGATGCGTGTCGACGGCAACGCGGGCGGTGCGACTTCGTACAACCCGAATTCGCGCGGTGAGTGGATCGAGCAGCCGGATTTCCGCGAGCCGCCGCTTTCGCTCGAAGGCGCGGCGGATCACTGGAATCATCGCGTCGATGAAGATTATTTTTCGCAGCCGGGCGCGCTGTTCCGTCTGATGTCGGCGGAACAGAAGCAGGCGCTATTCGATAACACCGCGCGCGCGATCGCGGGCGTGTCGAAGCCGATTCAGGCGCTGCATATCGAGCACTGCACGAAGGCCGATCCGGCTTACGGCGCGGGCGTCGCGAAAGCGATCCAGGCGGTCGAGGAAAAAGCGGGGCGCTAAAACCCTGCGCTGAATCTTCGTCCGGAAGGTTCGGACGATTCAAGCAGATTCATCGCATTGAAGAAGGGGCGTGGCGTCGATCGCACGCCCCTTCTTTGTTTCTTCGGCCTGGAAATGGTTATTCAGGCGCATCGGTGAGTATTTACGGGAGCCTCATGCAACTGCCTGCGGCTCCCCGTCACGTGCTTCCATCAGGTAGGTGACGTCAAGCTTTGGCAGGCTGGCCGATCTCGTGATTCGCGAGCACTTCGAGTGCGCGAACCATCGCCGAGTGATCCCATGCCTTGCCGCCGTGCGCGACGCATGCGTTGAAGAGCGCCTGACACGTTGCCGTGTTGGGCAGCGACACGCCGAGCGCCTGCGCGGTCGAGAGCGCGAGGTTCAGGTCCTTCTGATGCAGCTCGATGCGAAAGCCCGGATCGAACGCGCGCTTCGTCATCCGTTCGCCGTGTACCTCGAGAATCCGCGAGGAAGCGAAGCCGCCCATCAGCGCCTCGCGCACACGTGCCGGATCGACGCCGGCTTTCGACGCGAGCAGCAGCGCTTCGCCGACCGCCTCGATCGTCGCCGCGACGATCACCTGGTTGGCGACCTTGCACACCTGCCCGGCACCCACGTCGCCGATCAGCGTGACGTTCTTGCCCATCATGTCGAAGAGCGGCTTCACGGCATCGAACGTGGCCTGCGTGCCGCCGACCATGATCGTCAGCGATCCGGCCTTCGCGCCCACTTCACCGCCCGAGACCGGCGCATCCAGATACTCCGCGCCGCTTTCGCGCACCCGCGCGGCAAATTCGCGCGTGGCCATCGGCGAGATCGAGCTCATGTCGACGACCGTCTGGCCCGCGCGCAGCGCGCCCGCGAGTCCATCCTCGCCGAACAGCACGCGTTCGACGTCGGGCGTGTCCGGCACCATGATGAAGATGACGTCGGCTTTCGCCGCGACGGCCGCCGGGCTGTCGCACGCGATGGCGCCGGCCTGCTTCAGTTCGTCCGGCACGCCGCTGCGCGTGAAGGCCGCGAGCGGCACGTTGTTCTTGAGAAGATTCGCAGCCATGGGCTTGCCCATGATGCCGAGTCCGATAAAACCTGCTGATTGCATGTGATCCTCCGTTCGGTCAGTCGGGTTCGAGGTGTCGTTGAGTCGGGTGTCTGACGTGCCGGGTTCAGGCGGCGATGAAGTGTTTGTGCACGGCCTGCGCGGCGTTGCGCAGCAGGCCGAGATCGGCGCATACGGCGACCACCTGGCAGCCCATCGCGATGTACCGTTCGGCGTCGGCCTGGACCGGCGCCAGGATGCCGCTCGCCTTGCCGCCGGCATGCGCGCTCGCGAAGACGCGTTCGATGGCCTGCCGCACTTCCGGATGGTTCGCGTCGCCGAGATGGCCGTAGCCCGCGGCGAGATCCGACGGGCCAACGAACACCGCGTCGACGCCGTCGACGGCCACGATCTCGTCGATCGCTTCGACGGCCGCGCGGCTTTCGATCTGCACGATCACGCAGATGTTGTCGTTCGCGATGTCGAGGTAATTGGCGACGGTGCCGAAGCGGTTCCCGCGGTGGCCGACCGACACGCCGCGTATGCCGTGCGGCGGATAGCGCGTCGCGGCGACGGCGCGCGCGGCATCGGCGGCGCTGTCGACGAACGGAATCAGGAAGTTGCAAAAGCCGCTGTCGAGCAGCCGCTTGATCACGACGCTCTCGTTCGCCGGCGGCCGGACGACGGGCGCGCTGCGGCTGTCCTTCAGCGACATCAACTGTGGAATGAGCGTGATGACGTCGTTTGGCGCGTGTTCCGCGTCGAGCAAAAGCCAGTCGAAGCCGATCACGCCGAGCATTTCCGTGACGATCGGGCTTGCCAGCGACGACCAGCATCCCACGAGCTTCTCGCGGTTGCATACGGCCTGACGAAAACTGTTGGGCAAGGGCTGAAACGGCGAGGCAGCGATCATGATTGTCCTTCGGCTGGGTGACGCGTGGCGGGCGGAACAGGTCGCTGAGCACGGTCGAACCCACGCCCTGTTCAAAACATGATGTTATATGTCATCGTACATCTTAATCACATTATGCGCCTGCTTCTGGGCATTTCCAGCCGCGTTAACCCTATATTTTACAGTGACATGGCTTCCGGTGGTCCTTCAGGCAGAGTTATACGACGACTGATGATATAAGCGCCTGATATCCACCGCGAGGAACGCGGCATTGCATGCATGATGCGACGGGAAGAAAGGCAGGGGAAGGGCGGAACGCCCGAATGACAAAGGTGAGCGCGAAATGGCGTGGCGCTCACCTCCCGAAAAAGCTCACCGCAAGCGTGGTGCTACAGGCTTTTCACAAACGCGGCGATCTTTGTGTTCAGCAGTTCAGGCGCCTCGCGATGCGGCGAATGTCCGCAGCCGTCGAGTTTTGCGAGCTGTGCGTGCGCCACGTGCTGCCTGATCAGATCGATCTGCGCCATCGTGCCGTACTCGTCGTCGTGGCCCTGGGCGGCGAGCAGCGGACACGTGATCGAGGACAGCACGCCCGTGATATCCCAGCGACGGAAGTCGGCGTTGAGCCAGATGTCGTTCCAGCCGTAGAACGCGGAATCGACGTCGTCGTGATAGCGCGCGAGCTTGGGCTTGAAATCGGTCGTCTCGAAGGCGATCCTGGCCTGCGCGATGGCGTCGACGGACTTCTGCTCGACGATCACATGGGGCGCGACGACGATCGCGCCACCCAGCGCGTCCGGGAACGCCGCTGCGTAGAGCAGCGCGATCGAACCGCCGTCGCTATGGCCGACGAGCCACATGCGCGCGCGTTCGGCGGCGTCGATCCGAAGAGCGTCGAGGAAGGCGGGCAATACGTCGTGCGCCTGCCGGTGCATGAAATCGACGGGCCACTTGACGTCGTGACCGCGCGGCGTCGAGCGTCCATAACCCGGGCGCGAATACACGAGACCCCGGAAACCCAGCGCGTCGCACAGCGTTTGCGGCCAGTCCTTCCACATCGCGATCGAGCCGAGCCCTTCGTGCAGAAAGACGGCGAGCGGCGCATCGACGCGCTCCGGGCTGAGCCATTGATACTCGATGCGAAGCGCGCCACGATCCGCGCCGGCAGGCAGTTCAGCGAAAGCGGTCGACAGGGGCGTGCGGGCGGTCATGCGATCCAGTCCATTAGACAGTCACAGAAGCGTTGAACGGCGTTTCACCGCATATCTTGAGGCCGGTTCGGTGGGGTCTCACGGTGCTTCACGCAGCTTGAAACGCTGGATCTTGCCCGTCGCCGTCTTCGGCAGATCGTCGACGAACAGGATTTCGCGCGGGTATTTGTGCGGCGCGAGTCGTGCCTTCACGAAGGCCTTCAGTTCGGCGGCGAACGCGTCGGTCGCCGTCGCTTCGTGTTTCAGCACGACGAACGCGCGCGTTTTCATGAGCCCGTCGCGCGTCACGCCGACGACCGCCGCTTCGAGCACGTCGTCATGCTGCATCAGCACCATCTCGACTTCTATCGGCGACACGTATTGTCCGCTGACTTTCAGCATGTCGTCGCTGCGCCCGGCATACGTGTAGTTCCCATCCGGCAGACGACGGTACTTGTCGCCGCTTTTCAGCCAGTCGCCGAGAAACGTCGCGCGCGATTTGTCGCGGTTGCACCAGTACATCAGCGCGGCGCTCGGTCCCCGGATGTAAAGGTCGCCGATTTCGCCATCGGGAACCGGATGGCCGCTTTCGTCGCGCAATTCGATATCGTAGCCCGGCACCGCGGTGCCCGTCGTGCCGTACGCAACGTGACCCGCGCGATTCGACAGGAAGATGTGCAGCATCTCGGTCGAGCCGATCCCATCCAGGATCTCGCAGCCGAAGCGCGCCGTGAAGTGCTCGCCGGTTTCACGCGGCAGCGCCTCGCCCGCCGACGTGCACACGCGCAACCGGACGTCCGCGCGCCCGGGCAGGTCGGGCGACGCGAGCATGCCCGCGTACAGCGTCGGCACGCCGTAGAAGATGGTCGGCTTGTGGCGCGTGAGCTGTGCGAAGACAGCTTCGGGCGTCGGCCGGCCGGCCATCAGGACGGCGGTTGCGCCGACGGAAAGCGGAAACGTCAGCGCATTGCCGAGGCCGTACGCGAAGAACAGCTTCGCCGCTGAAAAGACGACGTCGTCCTCGCGGATACCCAGCACGCGTTTGCCATAGAGTTCGGCCGTCCAGTACAGGTTCGCGTGCGTGTGGACGGTACCTTTCGGCTTGCCGGTCGAGCCGGACGAATACAGCCAGAACGCGATATCGTCGGCCAGGCTTGCCCAGGGCGTCGTGCGTGGCGTGGATTCTTCGATCATCCGACGAAACACATGCTCGCCTGGCAGATCCGCGTCCTGCGGCTGCGAGACGATGAGCACGCAGCCTTCGTCAGACGTATCGGCAAGCGCCTGGGTGATCGTCGGCAGCAGCGCGCCCGTTGCGATAACCGCGCGTGCGCGGCTGTGATCGAGCATGTACGTATAGTCGGCGGGCGTGAGCAACGTGTTCGCGACGACCGGCACGACCCCCGCATATAGCGCGCCGAGAAATGCGACGGGCAGATCGGTCGTGTCGTGCATCACGAGCAGTACGCGCTCCTCGGGATGAATGCCGAGTTTCGTCAGCGCGCTCGCGAAGCGGCGCGCGAGCGACTCCAGTTCGCCGTAGGGCGTCACGCCGTTGTCGTCGATATACGCGGGCTTCAGGGCGCGCGCTTCGTTCAGCGCAAAAAGGTGCGCGGCAAAGTTGAAGTGAACGGGCGGCGCGTCGACGGCGGGTTGACCGTTTGCGACGCTCGGCTCTACCAGGGCTTCCATGCTTGTCTCCTGACGTGGGCGACGCGCGTCCGGCCGGGCGAGCGCCGCCGTCACACGTTCTTGTTGTCGGTTGTCTGGGTCGATTCAGTGGCGCGTGTCTGCTCCCGCTTCTGGCGCCGGATGGTTACCGCCATCCGTCACCATTCGCCGGTGAGCAGGCTTCGGCGTCACGCATTCGCGCTGGACGTCGCCTGCTGCACCGCTTCGTTCGTTGCGGCCGGCGCCTGGATCGCCGCGCGGCGATGATAGAAATTCAGCGCGCGCACGCCGCCCAGTTCCTCGCCGCCGCCTGCCCGGCCCGGACCGCCGTGCAGCGACATCGGCATGACGTTGCCGTGGCCGGTCTGGCTCTGCGCCACCGAAGGCGAGATCGCATGGACGCGCCCGTGCGTATCGGCGAGTTCGAGCGCGATTCGCGCAAGCCGCGCTTCGTCGTTCGAAAACACCGACGCGACGAGCGAGCCGTGTCCGCGTCGCGCGAGCGCGATGGCATGCGCTTCCTCCAGCGATGTGTCCTGCGCGGACGTCACGGTGTACCCGCACAGCGTCGCGACCGGACCGAATACCTCGATGTCGTGAACACGCGTGGCCGTGTCCGCGTCGTCGACGACCAGCAGATGCGGTGCAATGCACGCGGCAACGGCAGGGTCGGCGTCGACGAGTTCGATGCCCGAGCCGTCGAACGCGACGCGCGCTTCCTCGCGCAAGGCCGCGATGCCGGCACGCACGTTGTCGTACTGTTCGCGATTGACGAGCGCGCCCATTCGCACCGACTCGTTGCGCGGGTTGCCGACGGTGATTTTCGCGAGCTTCGCGACGAGCGCGTCGGTGGCCGCGGCGAGATGCTGTTTCGGCACGAACGCGCGACGGATCGCCGTGCATTTCTGCCCGGACTTCACGGTCATTTCTCGCACGACTTCCTTGATGAAGAGATCGAACGCGTCGGTGCCCGGCGCGGCATCGGCGGCGAGGATCGCGCTGTTCAGACTGTCCGCCTCGACGTTCAGACGCGCGCCGTGTTCGATGAACGCGGGATGCGCGCGCAGCTTCGCGGCGGTTTCGGCGGAACCGGTGAACGAGACGACATCGAACGCGCCGATCGGGTCGAGGAGGCCCGCCGAGCCGCCGCAGATCACCGAAAGCGCGCCGTCCGGCAGAATGCCGGCCTTCACGACATCGGCCACCATGCGCTGCGTGAGCCATGCGGTCGCGGTGGCGGGCTTGACGATCACCGGCACGCCGGACAGCAGCGCGGGCGCGGCCTTCTCCCACAATCCCCACGACGGAAAATTGAACGCGTTGATAAAGAGCGCGACGCCGCGCGTGGGCGTCAGCACGTGCTGTGCGGTGAACGTCCCATCCTTGCTGAGACTCGCGGTGGCGCCGTCGCGCAGCGCGTGGACCTCGCCGAGCGTCGCACCGAGCTTCGCGTAGTACGACAGCGTGAAGATCCCGCCGTCGATATCGACCGCGGAGTCGTTCTTCGTCGTGCCGGAATTCGCGAGGGCGATCGCGTAGTAGTCGTCGCGGTTCGCTTGCAGCACCTTCGCGACTTCCGCGAGCAGGGCGGCGCGCGCCGCATAGGTCAGGCTGCGCAACGCGGCGCCGCCCTGCTTGCGGGCGTAGCCGAACGCGGCGGGCAGGTCGAGGCCCTGGCTGGAGACGCGCACGAGCGCTTCGCCTGTCACCGGATCGCTCAGCAGCGTGCCTTCGCCGCCACCGGCGACCCACTTGCCGGCGATAAAGTTTTCTAGCAATGCGGCCATGAGATGCCCTTCCTGAGTGATCGGTTTAGCGGTTCGTTGCGCCGGCTTCGTGGAACGCGTCCATTGCGGCGTGATGCAATGCGATGCAATGAGCGTGAATGCGGAAAGCGGCGCGCGTCACGCGGCGGCTTCCTGCTTCGTGAACTGGATTGCGCCTTCGGGCAGCAGATAGAGCACGAGCGCGCTGCCATGAGCGACCGTTGGCCGGTGCGCGGTGCCCGGTCCATAGACGCACCAGCCAGCCGGATGGCCGTCGAAGGTCGCGCCCTCGGTGAGCGGAATGATCAGATCGATTTCACCGTTCGGATGCACGTGATGCGGCCCGGCGATGTCGGTCATGCTGACGACGTCGACGGAAAAGCCGTGCGTTTCCGGCAGCGCCTTGAAGATGCGTCCGTAGCGGATGCCGCCCGCTTCGCGCTCGCACAGCCAGCCTTCCTTCACGCCGGTGCAGCAGGCGTCTGCGAGCTCGGCCCAGGCGGCGCCCGAGGCGGGATATTCGGCGTTCAGCCAGTCGGCGAGATCCTGATCGAGCGGGCGCGCCTCGATCCTGCGGGTCACGCCGGCAATCAGCGTTCGAAATGTGTCGGGGGACATGCGTGTCTCCACCGCGCGTCAGGCGCGGATCGTCGCCGTGACGCGAGCGGGGCCGCACGCGTCTGGCTGTCTTGAAAATGTGCATTAAACTTAGCGTGCGACAAACTGCATGTCAAGCACTATAATTCATTAAGGCCTGTTCAGAGGACGCTTCAACATGAAACAAACCGCCGCCGTGCAATCGATTGAGCCTGCGGATCAGGACGCCGCGCCCGACGAAGCGCGTGAAGCCCGCGATCCGTTTCTGGTCGGAATGGGAGAGCGGGTGCGCGTGCTGCGCGCGCGCCGTGGCCTGACGCGCAAGGCGCTGGCGAAGGAAGCGGATGTCTCCGAGCGCTACCTCGCGAACCTCGAATCCGGCGTGGGCAACGCGTCGGTGCTGTTCCTCCGGCAGTTGACGAAGGCACTAAACTGCACGCTGGCCGAGATCGTCGGCGACGAGACGACGTCCTCGGCCGACTGGCTGCGCATCCGCGAGCTGCTGTACGGCCGCGATCACGACACGTTAAAGCGCGCGCGCGCCGCGCTCGAGGAGATGCTCGCCACCGCGCCGCAAGACCCCAACCGGCGCAACCGGATCGCGCTGATCGGCCTGCGCGGCGCGGGGAAATCGACGCTTGGCCGGATGCTCGCGGATGAGCTGAAAATGCCGTTTGTCGAACTGAACCGCGTGATCGAACAGCTGGCGGGCTGCCCACCGGCGGAGATCCACGCGTTATACGGCGCGAGCGCTTACCGGCGCTACGAGCACCGCGCGCTCGAAGCGGTGATACAGGAGCACCCCCGCGCGGTGATTGCTTCTCCGGGCGGTCTCGTGTCCGAGCCCGCCACGCTGAACGCGCTGCTTGCCCACTGCTTCACGGTATGGCTGCGGGCCACGCCGGAAGAACATATGCGGCGCGTGATCGCCCAGGGCGATCTGCGGCCGATGTCCGGCAACAAGGAAGCGATGGAGGACCTGAAGCGCATTCTGGAAGGCCGCGGCGAGTTCTACGGACGCGCC
Source organism: uncultured Paraburkholderia sp. (assembly GCA_937917025.1). Classification (GTDB taxonomy): domain Bacteria; phylum Pseudomonadota; class Gammaproteobacteria; order Burkholderiales; family Burkholderiaceae; genus Paraburkholderia. Next base: position 1,321 of record CALFSF010000170.1, on the reverse strand, counting down.
GACATGACGTTCGACACCAGCGGCAAACCGCTGGCGGAATGCTATCTGTCGCTGCGGGACCGGCTGGCGGCGCGGATCGCCTCGGAGTGAAGTTGGCGTCATGGCGACGTGTGAACCGAACTAAAAAGCATGTCCGGGAAAACCCGAAACAGGCATTAAAGTGCTTTACTCGTCTCGAAAGATGCACTATCGTACATTCAACAAACCCGCAATGTACGAAGGAGACATCCATGTCAGTCGCTCAATCAGTGGAGCAGGGCACCGCGACAGGTGCCACGCCGGTTCAGGCATCCGCTGCGCCGTCGGCCAGCCCGCGCGTCGACTACCGCACCGAGCCGTCGCGCTATAAACACTGGTCGCTGACATTCGATGGCCCGGTCGCCACGCTCGGCATCGATATCGCCGAAGACGGCGGCATTCGCGAAGGCTACAAGCTCAAGCTCAATTCGTATGATCTGGGCGTCGACATCGAACTGCACGATGCGATTCAACGCATCCGCTTCGAGCATCCGGAAGTGCGCACGGTGGTCGTCACGAGTCTCAAGGACCGCGTGTTCTGCTCCGGCGCGAATATTTTCATGCTCGGCCTGTCGTCGCATGCGTGGAAGGTCAACTTCTGTAAATTCACCAACGAAACGCGCAACGGTCTCGAAGACACGTCGCGCTATTCGGGCATCAAGTTTCTCGCAGCAGTGAACGGTGCGTGCGCCGGCGGCGGCTACGAAATGGCACTCGCGTGTGACGAGATTTACCTGGTCGACGATCGCTCGTCGTCCGTCGCGTTGCCGGAAGTGCCGCTGCTCGGCGTATTGCCCGGCACGGGCGGTCTCACCCGCGTCACCGACAAGCGCAAGGTCCGCCATGACCGCGCCGACATCTTCTGCACGATCGTCGAAGGCGTGCGCGGCGAGCGCGCGAAGCAGTGGCGCCTCGTCGACGAAGTGGTCAAGCCGAACGTGTTCAAGCAGACCGTGCAGGCGCGCGCACTGGAACTGGCCGCGCAGAGCGACCGGCCGGCAGACGCGAAAGGCGTCGCGCTGACGCGCGTCGAACGTCAGGATCGCGAAGACGGCATCGGCTACGCAACCGTCGACGTCACGATCGACCGCACGAAACGCACCGCGACGTTCACCGCGAAAGCGCCGTCCGGCAACCCGCCCGCCGATATCGACGCAATCGTCGCGGCCGGCGCGAACTGGTGGCCGCTGCGGTTCGCCCGAGAACTCGACGACGCGATTCTCTCGATGCGCACCAACGAACTCGACATCGGCACGTGGATCTTCAAGACGGAAGGGGATGCCCGCGCACTGCTCGCCGCCGA
>CALFSF010000169.1 GCA_937917025.1 uncultured Paraburkholderia sp. | reverse complement strand
GGGCCGTCCGCCGCGGGCGGTTCGGGAATATCGAGGAGAAAGGGACGGCGCGCCATGTATCGCATATCGGGGCGGCCGCGCCCGTTTCAAAGCGCCTTTAGCCGCGTACGCGCGCCGCGATGGCGTCGCCGACCTCGACCGTCGTGGCCGTGCCGCCCAGGTCGCCCGTGCGCGGGCCGCTCTTCAGGACGTCTTCGATCGCGGCCACGATGGCGTCGTGCGCCTCGGCGCAGCGCGGGTCGGGGTCGGTGCCGGCGGCGAGGAACGCGAGCATCATCGCGCCCGACCAGATCATCGCGATGGGATTGGCGATGCCCCGGCCGGCGATGTCCGGCGCGGAGCCGTGCACGGGCTCGAACAGCGACGGGAACGCGCGGTCCGGGTTCAGGTTGCCGGACGGCGCCAGGCCGATCGTGCCGGTGCAGGCCGGGCCGAGGTCGGACAGGATGTCGCCGAACAGGTTGGTCGCCACCACCACGTCGAAGCGATCCGGGTTGAGCACGAAGCGCGCGCACAGGATGTCGATGTGCTGCCGGTCCCATTTCACATCCGGATAAAGCGCGGCTACTTCCGCGGCGCGCGCGTCCCACCACGGCATGCTGATCGAAATACCGTTGCTCTTGGTCGCCACCGTGATCTTCTTTTCGCGGCGCCGCGCGAGATCGAACGCGAACTTCAGCACGCGCTCGGAGCCCTTGCGCGTGAAGATCGATTGCTGCATCACGAGTTCACGCTCGGTGCCCTCGAACATCGTGCCGCCCACCGACGAGTATTCGCCCTCGGTGTTCTCGCGCACGATCATGAAATCGATATCGCCCGCCTTGCGCCCGGCAAGCGGTGAAGGCACGCCATCGAAGAGTCGCGCGGGGCGCAGGTTGATGTACTGGTCGAACTCGCGGCGAAATTTCAGCAACGAGCCCCACAGCGAGATGTGATCGGGCACCGCATCGGGCCAGCCGACCGCGCCAAACAGGATGGCATCGACATCCGCGAGTTGCGCTTTCCAGTCGTCCGGCATCATCTGCCCGTGCTGCGCGTAGTAGTCGCAGCTTGCCCATTCGATGTGCTCGTAGTCGAGCGTGATATCGAAGCGCCGGCTGACGGCGTCGAGCGCGCGCAACGCCTCGGGCATCACTTCCTTGCCGATGCCGTCTCCTGGGATTACAGCGATGCGATATGCGGTGCGGGGCATGCGGGGTCTCCTCGTTGTGTCTGCGGCAACCATTCTATTGCGAATGGTTTTCTTGCGGTGTTCGCGTGGCGCGGACCTTATCGCTGCGATCGTCGACATGATGCCCCGTCTTTCAGGCAGTCGACGCCAACTGCCGCACTGAATCATCCGGCAAGATCAGGCAGCGGAAACGTGTCGCGCATCAAGTCGCCATAGGCACGCTCGATCAGCGCAATATCGCGCGCCTGATTGCTAGCGTGGATACCGCGCAGTTGCGGCAACGGCAGTTCGACCGCGCGGCACGCCGGATAATCGCGCACGCGCAGCGCAGGTTCGATCGTCGTGAAGAACGCAGTCGTGGGTACATCGAAGCCTGCGGCCGCGTGTACGGCCGCTGTGTCGCAGGTCAGCACACAGCGCGCGCACCGGATCAGCGCGAGAAAATGCGCCGTACTGATAGCCGCGGACTGCACGTCGACATAACGTGCGTGATCGACCGGACCGAATCCGAGCACCGGCAGATCGTATCGCTGCACCAGCCGGTCAACGAGATCCGCGCGAACGTGCTGGGGAATGCTGCGCACAGGCGTGCTCGCCGATGGGCAGAACAGCACATATGGCGCGTCCCGCCATCGTGCCGGCAACGCCGGCAGCGACGTACCGGCAAGCCAGCGGTTTGCTTTCTGGCTCGACGGAACGCTCGATGCATCGACGCCCAGCGCGCCCAGAAAAAAATCGATCATGGGCAGTGCGGCAAAGTCCGGCCAGAAGAGATGATTGCCGATATCGATGACGGTCGCGTCATCGGGAAATTCGCTCAGGGGAAACGGCAGCGTGATGCGCGCCGACAGCAAAGGTCCCGCGAGCCCATACAGTTCTTCCACGAATGGAGGCGCGCGGCGTGGGCGATAAAGCGTGAACTTCACATCGGGGAACGCATGCTTCACGGCCGACATCGCCGTGAGCCCGATGATCGAATCGCCGAGCGTCACACCCATTCCGTTGACGACGTGAACCTCGGATGCCGTGCGGTAATCGATCCTGAAGCGCTCTATGTCAGCGTTGAAAATCCCTGGCTGATGCGCGGCTGCCCGGTAGCCCTCGAGGCTGTCGTCGCCCGCTTCCAGATCGTACGAAGCCACGAGGCGGCCGTCCGGCGAAAAGAGCGACCCGGGAAACGTCAGCGCGTCGGCCGGACCTAAAGGTTTTATCCGTCTATCCACCTTGTGTGCGTCAGTATGGAAGAGCGGACATGATAAGACAGGACGACCGACGGTTACAGCCGGTTACGTAATCCCGGCGTAGCGCACACCGCCGCGCAACAGCGTGCCCGGCGGCTGCTTCCCGCAGGTCAATGCCGGGCGATGAACCCCCGCTCAATAATACGGATACGGCGCGTACATGACCGGCGGCGGCGCAACGTAGCGTGGCGGCGGCGCCATGTACACCGGTTGTGGCGCGTAGACCGGCGCCTGCGGCTGCGCGATCGTGTTGCCTTTGGACGTCATGCACTGCGCGTAGGCCGCGTCGTAACGTGCCTGCAGGCTGCCCGCCGAATACTGCGCGCCGTTGGCGCCTGCCGCGCCGCCGATCAGCAGGCCGCTGCCCGCGCCGATCGCCGCGCCGGCGCCGGGATTGCCCGCCGCCGCGCCCAGCAGCGCGCCCACGGCCGCGCCGCCGAACGTGCCGACCGCGGCGCTGCCCACGCCGTTCGCTGTTGCGTTCTGCGACGCTCCAGCGGCGTCGCTCGCGCGGAACGCGTAATCGCGGCACGCGTAATCGTCCTGCTGGAACTGGTTGAGCGGTTCGCCGCTACGCGGCAGCGCGACGATGCTCGGGCCGCTCGGCGGCGCCACGGCGCAACCGCCGAGCGCCAGCGCGACGAGGACCGCCGGGAGTGCGACGCGAATCAGTTTCGGGCTGTGAATCATGTTGGCGTAGATGGAGTGACTCAGAGTCACCACGTTAGGCCAATCGCCGCGATTTGTGGTTACCAGATCGTTACTGAAAGTTTTTTTGCTTACATTTGACCGGTAGCCGCCGCGCGCGCAAATGCAAGGAATGCGACGAACGCGGGAAGCGCCTCATGCGCTCACAGCATCTTGCGGTATTGCACGAACCCCGAGCGGTCCGCGATACGGTCGTACAGCTGCATCGCGTCATGATTCGTTTCGTGCGTCAGCCACCACACGCGCGAGCACTGCGCCGCAGCCGCCCTTGCGTACACTTCCTCGATCAGCTTCCGGCCGATGCCGGCGCCGCGCACGCCGCTTTCCACGAACAGGTCCTGCAGGTAGCAATAGTCGCCAGCCGTCCAGCAGGAGCGGTGCATGATCCAGTGCACCATGCCAACCGGCCGGCCATCGAGCAATGCGAGCGCGCCGAACACCGGCTCCGCGGGATCCAGAATCCGGTCCCACGTGAGCTTCGTCGTTTCAGCGGGAATATCCGTTTTATAGAACGCCTGATAGCCGCGCCACAGCGGCAGCCACGCGTCGAAATCTTCCGGCGACAACAGTTTGATCTGCGTTCTTTCTGCGGATGTCATGCGGTATTTTCCCGTGGCTGGATGCATGCGTGAAACACATGGACACACGGCAGGTTACGCGCGTCGTGGCGCCACGAAAAGTACCAATGCAAGCCATTTCCTGGGGCCACCGGACCGGTCACGAGACTGGTGACCGGGAAGCAGCGGAATGCAGATGAAGCGCGCGGCGCCCGCCGTTTGCGACCGGGCGCCGGATGACGTTACTTGCCGATACTGATCAGCTCGACTTCGAACGTCAGGTCGCTGTTCGGCGGGATCACGCCGACACCGCGTTCGCCGTAAGCGGTGGCCGCCGGGCACGTGAGCTTCGCCTTTTCGCCGACCTTCATCTTTTGCACGCCTTCCGTCCAGCACGGAATCACGCGGTTCAGCGGGAAGCTTGCCGGACCGCCATGTTTGGACGACGCGTCGAACTCGGTGCCGTTCGCAAGCGTGCCGCGATAGTTGACGGTCACGACGTCGGTGGCCTTGGGCTGTGCGCCGTTGCCTGCCGTCAGATGCTCGACGATCACGCCAGAGGGAAGCTTTTCGGTGGTGCTCGCCATGGCGGGTGCTGCGATGAAAGCCGTCGAAGCGAGAACGGCTGCGGCGAGTGTGACGACGATAGATTTCAAATGAACCTCCAGTTGGATGCGTCGCTATTGTAAAAGACGTCGCTCCGAAAGCAAGGCGCAATGAAACGTAGAGAGGAACACGATGGAGGGAAATTCACACGAAAGACGTTGCAGCCCGCGCGAAAGCCCTGCGTTCAGAAGGGCTCCCTCGCGGATCATGCAGTGCGCCCGGACAACGGGCGCACTCTCCGCTGGATGGATGGTCCAGCGGCAGCCAGAAGCGCGCTCAGGCGGCCCTGGCCTCGGACAGGGTCTGTTCGCGCAGCCGCATGTAGTCGACCTTGTCGACCGGCCTCGCGCCCCGCTCACCCAGATCGTTCAGGTGAATCCGGTACGTTTCCTTCACGCTGTATGCGGCGATCGCGGAGATGATCGTGATGCCGAACGTGATCGAGCCGATCATCACCGGAACGTTGGTCGATCCCGGCGGCGCGACGGTTGCGAACAGTGCCGGCAGCAATGCGCTGATCGTCGTGCCGAGGTTCTGCGCAATCGCCATTGCGGAAACACGCGAACGCGTCGGGAAGAGTTCCGGGAAGAAGCTCGGGAAAATCGCGTTGTACCCCTGGTAGACCACGCCCCACATGAGCAGCGACATCACGATCGCAAGCGGCACGCTGTGAATGCTGATGGCGTACAGGTAGCCGAACGACAGCAGCCCTGAACCCAGCGCGCCACCGATGATGAGCGGCCGGCGTCCGATCTTGTCGGAGAGGTTGCCGACAAACGGAATCACGAGCACGGCCAGGATGTTGCCGAGCACGGGGATCCACAGATAAACGCTCTTGGGAAAGCCGATCCCGTACGACGGTTGCACTGCATAGGCGCCGCCGAAAATCGTCGCGACCACCGGAATGACGTTCATCAGCGAGCAGCACGCGACGGCGATCATTTCCCTCCAGCCGAACTTGAACGCCTCGAGGATCGGCGCGCGCGGCGCTCCACCTTCGGTCTCGAAGGCCGGTGTTTCCTTGACGTCGCGACGGATGATGTAGCCCGCGATCAGCACGAGGGCGCTCAGCAGGAACGGAATGCGCCAGCCCCATGCGTTGAACGCGGCTTCGGGCATGAATCGCGCGAGCGGCAGGAACACGGCGGCGGCGAGAATCTGGCCGGCCTGTACGCCCTGCAGCGTGAAGCTCGCGTAATAACCGCGCCGCCCGAACGGAGCGTGTTCGAGAATCATCGAGCTTGCGCCCGAAATCTCGCCCGCCACCGCGAAGCCCTGGATCAGGCGCAGCACGACCAGCAGCACCGGCGCCAGCATGCCGACCTGATGGTAAGTCGGCAGCAGGCCCACGGCCATCGTCGAAAAACCCATCATGAACATGCAGACCAGCAGCACGTTCTTGCGGCCTTTGGTGTCGCCCCAGTGTCCAAGGAAGAACGCACCGATGGGTCGCGCGACATAACCCACGCCATACGTCGCCAGTGAAGCGACGATCGCGATCTTCGGATTGCCCGAAGGAAAGAACAGCTGCGGGAAAATCAGTGCCGCCGCGGTCGCATAGATGAAGAAGTCGTAGTATTCGAGCGCGGAGCCAATCCAGCCGCTCGCGGTCGCCTTTCGTGTCTTATGTGTGCCGTGAGGCTCGTGCTCGGTCGTGCTGCCAGCCATTTCAGTCTCCCATATTGATATGTAACCACAGTGATTCCGCACTGCAACGTCGGATAAAGCTAAAGCGAAAACAAAAGCGAATGCAGGTTTGACGCGCCGCGTCCGGTCAGTAGTGGTGGATATGCATGCCGCCATCCACCTGAATCGCGGTGCCCGTCGTGAACGGCAGGTCGCCGGCGGCCATCGTCGCCACCGCGCGGCCGACGTCTTCCGGCGTGCCCCAGCGGTTGATCGGCGTGAAGCCCCCGGCAAGCAGATTGTCGAAGCGCTCCTGCGCGACCTGCGTCATCGGCGTACTGATCAGACCTGGTCGCACTTCATACACCGCAATGCCGTGCGCCGCAAGCCTGAGTGCATAAAGTTTCGAGGTCATCGCGACGGCGGCCTTCGACATCGCGTACTCGCCACGCTCGGGCGCCGCGATCGCCGCGTTCGACGACGACACGAAGATGATCGACCGGGCGCTTTCCACGCCAGCCGGTTCCGCTTCGATCATCCGGCGGCTGATGGCCTGCGTGAGAAAGAACGTGCCGCGCGTGTTCACGCTGAAGTTCAGGTCGTAACTCTCGGGCGACACGTCCAGCAGATCGCCGCGCGACAACACGGACACGCCTGCGTTGTTCACCAGCACGTCGAGACGGCCGAACGCGTCGAACGCCGCATTCACAAAACGCGGATGATCGTCGAGATCGGCAAGATCGCCCTCGACGAAAGCGACGCGCGCGGACGCGGGAAACGCCGTCTGCAATTCATCCGCGCGAGCCGGATCGATGCGGCGGTCGGCGACCACGACATCGAAGCCGCGCGCGGCGAGCGCAAGCGCGATGCCCTTGCCGATGCCGCCCATGCCGCCGGTGACGAGGGCAACCCGTGAACCCGAATCCTCAATATCCATGACGTGTAATCTGTAAAGCCCCACGAATTGCCTTCCCTGCCCTGCTGCCACACCCGGGAAGAAGGCTGCCCGGCGATGCCGCGTGCAGCGCATGCCGGGAAATTACGCTTTCGGCCCGCGCACGACAACGGTGCTCAGCGTAAAATGCGCGCTATTCGCGCACGGCGCGCGAATTTCGCCCGTAACCCGGGTTTCTACGGAGCTGTAACTTGAACGACAAAGACCGGATTGCCGGTGCGACGAAGGCGCTGGCTGTCATTGAAGCGTTCGATGAGGATCATCCGCGCATGAGCCCGGCGGGCGTCGCCGAACTCACCGGGCTGACGCGCACCGCGGCGCGCCGCTACCTGCTGACGCTCGCCGACGCCGGCTATGCGGAAACCGACGGCCGGCTCTTCTGGCTCGCGCCGCGCGTGCTGCGCCTTGGCACGGCCTGGTTCTCGTCGGCGCGTCTGCCGCGTATCGCGCAGCCGTTCCTGCAGCGCATCACCGCCGCCGTGCAGGAAAGCGCGCTGCTCGCGGTGCTCGATGGCGACGACGTCGTCTACGTGGCGCGCAACGGCAGCAGCCGGGTCACGACGGTCGGCTTCGTGCTCGGCTCGCGCGCGGCGGCGCCGCTTTCGTCGGCGGGCATGATCGTGCTCGCCTACCAGTCGCCCGAACGCGTGACGGCATTCCTCGAACGGTACGAGCCGAAGGTGTTCACGCCGCACACGGTGGTCGACAAGACGCGCCTGCGGGCCCAGATCGACCAGGTGCTTCAGTGTGGCTACGCGTTGTCGGAAGAGCAGCTCGAAGTCGGCATGCGGGGTGTGGCCGTGCCGGTGCGCAATCACCACGGCGTCGTGGTCGGGGCCATCAGCGTCAGCATGCAGACGGGCAAGGAATCGGGCAGCGAAGCACTCGCGCGCGTGCTGCCGGTGCTGCAGGAAACCGCGAGCCTGTTGCGCGCCGTGGTCTAGGGGCCGCGTACATCCGCGCGAACACGTCGTCCATGCTGAGGCTTGCGCATGAACGACACTATTTTCGTGACCGGTGCGGCCGGTCAACTCGGGCAGCTCGTCATCAAGCATCTGCTGGCGCCCGGCGTAGCGCCCAGTCGCATCGTCGCCGGCACCCGAAGCCCTGACAAGCTGGCCGGCCTCGCCACGGCAGGCATCGCAATGCGGTCTCGGCGGCTGTCGCCGCGGACGTCAAGCGTCTCGCCTATACGTCCCTGCCGAATCCCGACAGTTCGCTTTTGACCTTCGCCACCGAGGAAATCGCCCGCCTCGCCAGTCAGGCGACAGGCAAGCCCCTTTCCGTCGCTCACGTGAGCGACGGGCAACTCGCCATGGGGCTGAAGGCCGCTGGCGTTCCCGATATCCTTGTATCTGTCCTGGTGTCGGCTGAAGCGGAGATGCGGGCGGGCAATCTCTCCATCGTCACGGACCATGTCGAATCGCTTGTCGCTCGCGCTCCGAGACGTCTCGCCGGGTATCTCAAGGAAGCAAGGTCCGCTTTCGGGGCTTGAGAGGCTACAGCACCGCGTCCATGCCGATCGCCTCGACGGCCTTGCGCTGATAGCCGCCCGTCGCCAGCAGCAGGCTGCGCGTGTAATCGTTGTCCACCTGCTGCGCGCGAATCGCTTCGATACCCAGTTCCTCGACGATCTCGCCGTTGCGCATCACCGCCACGCGCGAGCAGAGAAAGCCGATCACCGCGAGGTTGTGGCTCACGAGGATCATCGTCAGGTTGCGCTCACGGTGCAGCCGGCGCAGCAGGTTGAGGATTTCGGCCTGTACCGATACGTCGAGCGCGGACGTCGGCTCGTCGAGCAGCAGCACGCGCGGCTCGACAATCAGCGCCCGCGCGATCGACACGCGTTGCCGCTGGCCGCCCGAGAGCTGATGCGGATAGCGAAACCGGAACGCCGCGCCGAGCCCCACCTCCTGCAACGCAGCGACGATCCGTTCGTCCTGCCGGTCGATGCCGTTGATCGCGAGCGGCTCGCGCAGCGTCTGGTCGACGGTGAAGCGCGGATGCAGCGAACCGTACGGGTCCTGAAACACCATCTGCACGTCGCGTCGAAACGCGCGGCCGGCCTTTTCGCCGGGTACGTGCGCGCCGGTCCTCATCGTGCCTGAGGCCGCGGGCACGAGGCCCGTCAGCGCGCGCAGGATCGTCGACTTGCCGGAACCCGATTCGCCGACGATCCCGAACACCTCGCCTTCGCCGACATGGAAGGTCGCGTCGCGCACCGCGTCGAAGTAACCGGTCTTCGTCTTGAAGCGGACCGTCAGGGCGCTGACCTCGATCATTCGAACACTCCCGTCGATTCCGTGAGCCACGCCGGGTCGCGCTTCAGCACCGCCAGTTCTTCCGGTGGATTCACGAGCGGCGGACTGGCGGCCAGCAGCCCGCGCGTATAAGGGTGCCGCGCATGCACGAGATCGCGCGCGGCGCAGGTTTCCACCACGCGCCCCGCGTACATCACCACGACGCGATCGCAGAACGACATCACGAGCGGCAGGTCGTGACTGATGAAAAGAAGCCCCGTGTCGTGCTTTTCGATCATCTCGTCGAGAATGCCGAGCACCTGCATCGAGACGAGCACATCGAGCGCGCTGGTCGGTTCGTCGGCCACCAGAAGGCGCGGCCCGGACGACACCATCATCGCGATCATCACGCGCTGCCCCATGCCGCCCGACAGTTCGTGCGGGTAAGCATCGGCGACACGCTCGGGCGCGCGGATATGCACCGCTTCGAGCGCGGCGACGATCTTGCCGCGCATCTCGCGGCGGGAGACCTTCGGGCCATGCAGCGCGAACGCTTCAGCCATCTGCTGCGCGACGGTCATCACCGGATTCAGCGAATATTTCGGGTCCTGCAGGATCATGCCCATCTCCCGCCCGCACAGCTTGCGGCGCTTCGCGGCGGACATCGCCAGCAGATCCTCGCCGTCGAACCTGAGCGCCTTCGCGGTGCAGTGCGCGGCAGGCGGCAGGAGGCCGAGCAGCGCCCGCCCCGTCAGCGATTTCCCGGAACCCGATTCGCCGACGATGCCAAGCCTCTCGCCGCGCCTGAGCGACAGCGACAGGCCGCGCACGGCGTCGACCGGCGTGCCGTCGTGGCCGCGAAAGCCGATGCGAAGATCGTCGATTTCACACAGCGGCTGCGTGGTACCGGATTGCATGTCAGCCTCCGTGACGCGGATCGAAGACGTCGCGCAGGCCGTCTCCAAGCAGATTGAACCCGAGGCTCACGAGCAGGATCGCGAAGCCGGGAATGGTCGCGACCCACCACGCGTCGAGCAGCACGTTGCGGCCCGACGCGACCATGAAGCCCCATTCCGGCGCGGGCGGCTGCGCGCCGAGCCCGAGGAAGCCGAGGCCGGCGACGGTCAGGATGATGCCGGCCATGTCGAGCGTCGCGCGAACGATCACCGACGACGAGCACAGCGGCACGATATAGCGCAGCAGGATGCGCAGCCGCGACGCGCCCTGCAAACGCGCGACGTGGATGAAATCAGCCTCGACGAGGCGCAACGTCTCGGCACG
>CALFSF010000168.1 GCA_937917025.1 uncultured Paraburkholderia sp. | reverse complement strand
GCAACTGGTTCCAGCCGCGTTATCAATACGTGTATGCGGGGTTTCGCTGCGTGCGGAATCTGGCTGTTTAAGCAAAAGTCGAACGGCTCCTCCGGGCCCCCCGGCGAGGGGCCCGTGCCGCGCTGCGGTAGACACCGACCGGCGCGCACGAAGGCACGCCTTAAACGTCGACAACGACGCGTGCCCTTGCCATCAGGGCGCTAAGGTTGTGCGGTCATCGAATGCGCTTCAGCAATTCGGTTGACGTCATCACCGCGGCATACTTCTGCGCCATGTCGAACAGGTTCGCTTCGTGCGGGCCGAGCGCGCGATCGCCGACGCAATCGGACAACACCACGGGACGCAAGCCGTACTGCATCGCGTCGACGACGCTCGCGCGCACGCAACCGCTGGTGACCGCGCCAGCCACCACGAGTGTCTGCACGCCTCGCATGGCGAGCCACGCGGCGAGCGATGTTCCGAAGAACGCGGACGGCACGTTCTTGCGCACCACGAGTTCGCCTTCGACCGGCGTGAGCTGCGGTACGATCGCGCTGTTATGCGTATGCTCCTTCATCGTGAGCATGGTGGGGACCTTCAGCGAGAAGACGTTCGCGTCGGCGCCATCGTCTGCATAAACGATGCGGCTGTGCGCAACCGGCCAGCGCCGCTCGCGCGCGACGCGCAGAACCGGCACCGTATGCTCGATCGCTTCGGCGATGTTGCCGCCGCCGAATACCTCGCGATCCGCAAAGCCGTTCACGAAATCGACGATCAGCAGGCCGATGCGCCCTTCGATCTCGAGATCGTTGCCGAAGCCTTGTCGTGCGTAAGTCGATTCTCTTGTTTCGCTCGTCATTGTTCGCCTCCGACGGTTTTGCCTTCACGTACGACTTCCACGCCATCGAGCGCGACAGTACAGCGACGCAGTGGAACGTCGATGTGACATGCGGTCGTGCGCTTGCCGCCGCCCTCGTTGTTGGGGCCGAGCGAGAAGAGGAAATTGCCGTCGAACGCGCGCGCGTCCATTCCGAGGGTCGCCTCGCGGTCGTAGAGGCCGAGCGTCGACCAGTACGCACGCTTCTGCAGTCCCCAGCCGATGTGCGAGATCGCGAACGCTTCCGGATCGTCGAAAGAGGCCATGTAATCGCGCAGCAGTTCGGCGTCGATACCGCCTTCGATCGCGGTCGCGTATCCGGCCTCCACCGTCAGCGTGACCGGTCCGGTGCAGTAGCTTTTCTGCGGCAGCAGGATGTCGCCGCCGTCGATCACGATGCGCCCGCTTGCCTGTCCTTCATTCGGGAACGTGAGCGCAAAGCCGCTCGGCCAATGATCCCAGCGGCCCGGTTCGTCGACGAAACCATATTCGGCAATGGCCGGAAACTCACCGAGCGGACAACGCAGGTCGGTGCCGGCTTCCGACGTGACGCGCATTTCGCGCGCGCCCTTGATACGCCGCGCGGCAGCGAGGACGCGCTCGCGGTCCGCCAGCGTCGGCGTCATGCGTACGAGCACTTCGGGCGGCTCGACCGCGAGCAGGATCTTCGTTCCGGACGCGAGAATCTCGTGCTGTTCGGGCGAAAATAGCAGCGTCATCAAATCGAGCACGAGGTCGCTTGCTTTCAGCGCTGCGATCGCGGCGCGATTGCCGGTGAGCGGAGTCTCGCCAAGGTACGCGAGCGCGTCGCGCGAGAGCGCCTTCTCGCCGTTGACGGGCGGCAGGTCGAGCCGGTTCACGACCGCGCCCATCGTCTGCGTCGCGATGAGCGCACACGCGAGCGTCTGCGGATGTGTCGCGGCGCCGGTCAGGATCGTAACGGTCTGGCCGGGTTCGAGTCGGGAAAGCGTGAGCACTTCCTTCCACGCTTCAATAAGTTGATAGTCGCTAACGGGCATGGTGATCGTCTCTGTGCGTAGGCAGTCAGTCGAGTGCTGTGCCGAAGAATGTGCCGAGCGCGCGATAGAAGCCCGCTTCGTCGTCCCACGGAATCATGTGGCCGGCGTCGGCGACCTTCGCCACTTCCAGCTGCGGCATCAGCGTGCGCATTTCGGCGATGTCCTCGTCGCGGATCACATCGCCGCGTCCGGCTGCGATCAGCAGCGCCGGCTGCGCGACGTGCGGCATGTCCGCGTGGACGTCGTCGCCATGAAAGCCATCGAAGCTCATTCGCACCGCACGCTCGTCGCAGGTGTGCAGCCATTCGGCACGAAGCTGTAGTTGCTGGTCGGTCCAGCTCGGGCAGAAGCGGCGCATGGCTTCACCGTCCATGCCGGCTTGCGCGAGCGCGATCGAGTCGACGTACCACGAGAGCTGCGACGGATAGGGTCGGCGGCCAGGACCTGAGACAGGCGGATCGGCGAGAGCAATGCGCTCGATGCGCCCGCCCTGCGGATCGCGCCGGGCGGCGCGCAAGGCGATCCGCGCGCCCATCGAATGGCCGAGCACAGCGGCGCCCGACAGACCGAGTGCTTCGATGAACGCGAGCAGATCGTCGGCCTGCGCGTCCAGGCTGTAATCGAGCGTCGACGATGCACTCGAGAGCCCGCGGCCGCGCACGTCAAGCACGTAGGTATCGAGGTGGCGTCCGAAACGCTCCCCGACGAAACCCCAGGTAATCGCAGGGCTCGTGATGCCGGGTACGATGACGACGGCCGCGCGCCGGGTCGTTTCAACGGTGGCGCCGCCGTAGCGCAGATAGTGCTGGCGAATGCCGTTGGCGGCCACGTTGCCGCCGTGAACAAAAGTGGACATGCGTGTTCCTGGTTAGCGTCGGCGCGGCTCAATACGCGCCGGACAGCAGCGCGCCCGCGCCGGGCACGACGCGCTTGAGGCCAAGCTGCTTGAGGATCGCGTAGGTGGTCGCGATTGCCGCGGTGATCACCGGCTTGCCGGTGATCGCTTCGACCTGCGCGACGGCGGAAAGCGAGGGCATCTGCACGCACGCCGATAGCACGATCGCATCGACGCCTTCGAGGTTCAGCCTGCTCACGATCTCCGGCAGCCGCGCCGGATCGTGCCTGCCCACGTCCAGGTTATCGGGAATCTCGAGCGCGATGTAATCGGCGACTTCGTAGCCCTCGTGACGGATGTAATCGACGACGAGCTCGGTCAACGGCTTCATGTATGGCGCCACCACGGCGATGCGCTTCGCGCCGATCACCTTCAGCCCATCGATCAGCGCGCCTGCGCTCGTGATCACGGGCGCATCCGCGCCGTTGGCGGCGGTATGCGTCTGCAGCCGCTGTGCCGATACGCGGTGATAGCCGTGACCCATCGCCATGATCGCGACGAGACAGGCATAGCCGAGTACGTCGACGCGCGCATCCGACAGTTCGACGGCGCAGCGGTCCGACTCGCCGTCCATTTGCGCGAGTTCTTCCTTGACCACTTTCTTCATGCGCATGCGGCTGGAGTGAAACGTGAAGCGCTCCGGCTCGATCGCCTGGCGCGCGAGCAGCATTGCGGGAATCTCGGTTTCCATCGTCGTGTTCGAACTCGGGACGATCTGGCCGATACGATAAGTCCTGACGGGCATGTTTACCTCAAAGCTTGTATGGAAGATGAGACGGGCCGTCAGTTCGCGGCAGCGAGCGTGACGGGGCAGTCGACGCGGGGCACGAAGTCGTTCGCGTTGTATGCGTACACCCAGTTTGCCTGGATGCCCGAGGCCTGCGGATTCAGATACGACTTGAACTTGTAGATCAGATCCCGCTTGTGCTGCGCGAACGCGCTCGGCAGGTGATAGGTGCGGCCGCGTTCGCGCGATTCGAGTTGTACGCGGCTCGTGCGCGGCAGGCGCTCCGCTTCGTAATCGCGCAAGGCGCTCGCGATATCGACGCCGTGCGCAGCGAGCGATTGCGCGAGCACGTAGCCATCCTCGATCGCCATCGCGGCGCCTTGCGACAGGAACGGCAGCATCGGGTGCGCGGCGTCGCCGAGCAGCGTGATGTTCCCGCGCGACCACGTCTGCATCGGATCGCGGTCGAACAAGCCCCATTTGAAGACGGAGTCCGCGCGCTCGAACAGGCGGACCAGATTCGGATGCCAGCCCTCGAAGCACGCGAGTAGTTCTTCGCGGCTGCTCTTCGCGTTCCAAGATTCCTCGACCCACTGCTGCGTTTCCGCTACCGCGACGATGTTCACTGCCGCGCCCTGGCGCACGTAGTAGGTGACGACGTGCGCATGCGGGCCGAGCCAGAACGACGAATCCGGGCTGACGAACTCCGGCATCGCTTCGAACGGCACCACCGCGCGAAAGCACATGTTGCCGGTGAAGCGCGGCTCCTGCGCGCCGAACAGCTGCTCGCGCACGATCGAGCGCACGCCGTCGGCGCCGACGATCAGATCGGCTTCGAACTCGCTGCCGTCCTCGAAAGCAGCGACAGCGCCATCGCGTTGCTGTCGCACACCGACGCATGCGGTCGAAAGACGGGCGGAACCGGCGGGCAGCAGCGTCGTCAGGATGTGATGCAGGTCCGCACGATGCACGTGATAGAACGGCGCGCCGTACAGCTCCTCGCAAACCCCGGAGAGCGGCGTGCGGAAGTTTTCGCGCGCGGTATCCCAGTTGCGGCCGACGATCGCCTGCGGAATGAATGCGACGTCGCGCAGCGCATCGCCGAGGCCCAGCCGCTGCAATACCTTGACTGCGTTGGGCGTCATCTGGATGCCGGCGCCCACCTCGCCGGACGTGTTCGCGCGCTCGACTAGCCGTACCTCGATGCCTTGCTTCGCGAGCGCGCCCGCCAATG
>CALFSF010000167.1 GCA_937917025.1 uncultured Paraburkholderia sp. | reverse complement strand
CATCATCTACGTGCTCGAAGTGAACCCGCGCGCATCGCGCACGGTGCCGTACGTCTCCAAGGCCACGGGCCTGCCGCTCGCGAAGATCGCCGCGCGCGCGATGGTCGGCCAGAAGCTGGCGGAGCAGGGCGTCACGAAGGAAATCGATCCGCCGTACTTCAGCGTGAAGGAAGCCGTGTTCCCGTTCGTGAAGTTTCCGGCCGTCGATCCGGTTCTCGGACCTGAAATGCGTTCGACCGGCGAGGTGATGGGCGTGGGCCAGACGTTCGGCGAGGCGCTCTTCAAGTCGCAGCTGGCGGCGGGTTCGCGTCTGCCGGAAAGCGGCACGGTGCTCCTGACCGTGATGGACGCCGACAAGCCCAAGGCCGTCGAAGTCGCTCGCATGCTGCACGAACTCGGCTATCCGATCGTCGCGACGAAGGGCACGGCGGCCGCAATCGAAGCGGCGGGCGTGCCGGTGAAGGTCGTCAACAAGGTGAAGGACGGCCGTCCGCACATCGTCGACATGATCAAGAACGGCGAGATCGCACTCGTCTTCACGACGGTGGACGAAACGCGGGCCGCGATTGCCGATTCGCGCTCGATCCGGATGAGCGCGCAGGCCAACAAGGTCACGTACTACACGACGATGTCGGGTGCCCGTGCCGCCGTGGAAGGTTTGCGTTATCTCCGGAACCTGGAAGTCTATGATTTACAAGGACTCCATGCTCGCCTAAACTAAGGCTTCGATTCCGAGTCAAAGATGTAAGTGCCGCGGTTAAGCGGCGTCCCACAAGGCACTGGCCCCAGTTCCGGCCAGCTTCCTCCGGGATGCACTTAACCGCGGCGATTTTTTTACGGCTGTTTTTTGCACATGAGTTGTTTATGAGCACAATTCCATTGACGAAGCGCGGCGCGGAAATGTTGCGCGATGAACTGCAGCGCCTGAAATCGGTTGAACGTCCGGCGGTCATTAATTCGATCGCTGAAGCGCGTGCCCAGGGCGATCTGTCGGAAAACGCAGAGTACGACGCTGCAAAAGAAAAGCAGGGCTTTATCGAAGGCCGCATCGCGGAGATCGAGTCGAAGCTCGCCGGCGCACAGGTGATCGATCCGGCCGCGGTCGAAGCGGAGGGCCGCGTGGTATTTGGCGCGACCGTCGAACTCGAAGACCTGGATTCGGGCGCGACGGTCACTTATCAGATCGTCGGTGACGACGAGGCGGATATCGACCATGGCCTCATCTCGATCAGCTCGCCGATCGCGCGCGCGCTGATCGGCAAGTCGGAAGGCGACGTCGCATCCGTGCAGGCTCCGAGCGGCGTGCGCGAGTACGAAATCATCGTGGTCCGCTACGTTTGACGAAGGGCGCACTGTGTCCCTGATACCTCATCGTGTGTTCCGGCTGCTGACCGTTGTGTGGGTCGGCAGCCTGTTCACGATTGGTTACGCCGTCGCGCCGGTGCTGTTTACATCGCTTTCGCGGATGTCGGCGGGATCGGTCGCGGCGCAGCTGTTTCGCATCGAGGCGGTGTTGGGCGCGGTGTGCGGCGTGTTGCTGCTCGCGCTCGGTAATCTGCTCGTGCGCCGGGGAGAGAACGCGTACCGGCGGCTTCGCTGGTTGACGGCCGGGATGCTGCTTTGCGTGCTGGTGGGTTATTTCGCGCTGCAGCCGTTCATGGACGCATGGCGTATGGCCGCGCTGGAAGCCGGCACGGATGTCGGGCATTCCGCGTATGCGGCGCGCTTCGGCATATTGCACGGCGTGTCGACGCTGTTTTATCTGGTCGAGAGCCTGCTGGGT
>CALFSF010000166.1 GCA_937917025.1 uncultured Paraburkholderia sp. | reverse complement strand
CTGCCTGCTGGTCGCGGTGGTACATGGCGTCGAAGGAGCGGGTAGCGTGAGAGTCCTTGCCAACCGCGTCGATGCATTTTTCCGGTCCCTTGCCGTTCTTGAGTTCCTTCAGGCGGTCAAGGACGCTCTCTTCCTCGAAGTTGATGGTGATCGCACCGCCTGCCCTCGCCATGGCGAGCCGCTCCGGAACCCGGTCGATGACCACCACCTGCCGGGCTCTCAGTAGCACCGCACTGCGAATCGTCATCTGGCCCACGGGTCCCGCGCCCCATATGGCAACTGTATCCACGGGTTGTATGTCGCAGTTCACCGCGGCCTGCCAGCCAGTCGGAAAAATGTCGCCGAGGAAAAGAACCTGTTCGTCCGTCATTGCGTCCGGAACCTTGACGTGTGTGGTGTCCGCCATCGGCACGCGTACGTACTCGGCCTGGCCGCCGGCGTATCCGCCGGTCAGATGCGAATAGCCGAATAATCCGGCCGTCTTATGGCCGAACATTTTGTCCGCCTTTTCCTTGTTACGGTTGCTTCGCTCGCACACGGAAAAGTTGCCCCGCTTGCATTGCTCGCACTCGCCGCAGAAGATCGTAAACGGAATGACAACCCGTTCACCAACACTCAACGCCTTATTGTCCTTGCCAACTTCGACGACTTCGCCCATGAATTCATGGCCCATGATGTCGCCACTCTTCATCGTCGGCATGAAGCCGTCGAAGAGGTGAAGGTCCGAGCCGCAAATGGCGCACGTCGAGACCTTGATGATCGCGTCGCGTCCCTCTTCGATGATTGGGTCTGGGACCGTATCGCAGCGGATATCGTGTTTGCCATGCCAGCGTAGTGCTCTCATCGGAAGCTCCCGATAGGTAAGTGCCAGCGTTCGCATACGACCGCACGTCGCGATGGCCGGTTAACTCTTCGCAACGAATGTTCCCGCCATGCTCATGGGGACGGGCATATCGCTTGCTCCAACAATGGGTGAACCGCAGGATTCAACCGCATGAGCGAGGAGATTCACATGCAAGCGACAGAACAGAATCAAAGAGCTTCCGGGGCCGGCACGAAGGACGCGTTGGCCCTTCTCGAGGCGGATCATCGCGCGGTCGAAAAACTGTTCGACGCGTTCAGGAAAGCCGCCGATGACGACCTCGAAGCGAAGGCTATCCTCGCGCAGCGCGCCTGCGAAGAGCTATCCGTTCATACCATGCTGGAAGAGGAACTGCTTTATCCGGCCGCCCAGGAAGCCTTTCCTGACAACGATAAAGTGGATGTCGAAGAAGCATATGTGGAGCACTACCTCGTTAAGACGCTGATCACGAAATTTGAAACGCTGAAGGCAGGCGACAAGGGTTTCGACGCGACCTTCAAGGTAATGAGCGAGGTGGTGGAACATCATGTCGAGGAAGAAGAGCAGGAACTCTTTCCGGAGTTGCGCAAGTCGAAATGCGATCTACCGGCGCTCGGCGCAAAGATATTAAAACGCAAGGCGGAACTGCAAGCCAGGCTCGATGCGGTGGGCAGCAACGCCATCGGCGATAAGACGTGAAACTCGGGGCCGCGCTTCGCGGCCTGGATGGGTTAATGCGACCCCTCCTCTCCTAGCTCGTGGCCGACGACGAAGGCTCAGCAAGGCCCCTGCCCGGCAGCAAGAAACCCGTGCCGGTCATGGCGGGTTTCCATTTCGAAGTATTTACCGGATCGCTCGCGCACACGCCGCGCGCCGGTAACACCTACCTGTCAGCGCAAGGAGGCAAGACGCAGGCCCCGTGAATTTGCCACGCTGATGCTGGTCAAAATATGCATCGGACGATATCGCGGACCGCTTCGAATCTCACACACCGATCGGGAGCCGTCTGGTCACGCTGGAAGAAATGTCCGACGGTGTCTTCCACCCTCGCCTGACGCGCAACGGTGGAACGTATTCTCGAAGCCGTCGCCCGCCAGCAGCGAATTGCGCGCGACGTCCCCTGCTCTCCGACTGTGGAATCACCATGCCACCTTCTCCTTGTGTCGCCACGCTCAGTGAATTACATGCGGATCATGTCAAACGCGTCAACGTGGGCGAGACGCTAGTTCTACTGCTGCAAATCGACGGGGTGGTCCATGCCTATGGCGCAAACTGCCCGCATGCGGGTGCCCCGCTCGACGAAGGGGCGCTGTGCGATGGCCGCATCGTTTGCCCCTGGCACAAGGCAACGTTCGATGCCGCGACAGGTGCGCTTCTCGAGCCACCCGCGCTCGAGGGCCTCGTACGCTACCGGACGCGAGTCACCGGCGATAACGTGCACGTCGATCCGCACGCAGCGCAGCCCGGTACGCCACCTCCACCTCCAGCCGCAAGCTCTGTCTCGCACGCTCGCGTCCTGATAGCCGGCGCAGGCGCCAGTGGCGCCGCAGCTTGCGCTGCATTGCGGGAATTCGGCTTTGCCGGGCCTGTTGTGCTGGTCGGCGACGAAACCGGCGTACCGTACGACCGCACCTCTCTGAGCAAATTCGTACCCGCCGGCGACATGGCGCCCGACGACGTACCGCCGCTGCTACCCGGAAATTTCTTCGAAAGCCAGCAGATCGAGCGCGTAACCGGTCTCATCGAGCGACTGGACATCGCCGCTCATACGGCGGTCCTGGCCGACGGACGCTCGCTGTCGTACGACACCGTGATTCTCGCAAGTGGCGCCGGCCCCGTCGTGCCGCCGATGCCAGGCAACACACTCGCCGGTACATTCGCGTTGCGCACGCGCGGCGACGCGCGTCGGCTCGTCGAGGGCATGCCGGACCATAGCCGCGTCGTCGTGGTGGGCAGCAGCTTTATCGGGCTCGAAGTGGCATCGGCATTGCGCAAGCGCGAAATAGCGGTAACGGTCGTCTCGCCGGATGCCGTCCCCTTTGCGAAACAGTTCGGTGAACGGTTCGGCCGTTACTTTCAGGCGCTCCATGAGACCAACGGTGTCACCTTCCGTCTGGGCGAAAAGGTTCGCTCCATCCAGCGGTCCGGTAGCGTGAATGCAGTCGAGCTTGAAAGCGGCGAACAGATCGGGACCGATGCGGTGCTGTTTGCAACCGGGGTCAAGCCGGCGACGTCGTTCGTTGCGGGCCTCGAGCTCGACGACGACGGCGCGATTCCTGTCGATGCATCAATGCGGGCCGCGCCCGATGTTTACGCTGTCGGCGATATCGCGTCCTTTCCGTGTGGTTTTCCCTACGGCGCGGCGTCGGAAACGACGCAACGCATCCGGATCGAGCATTGGCGTGTCGCACAGCAGCATGCCCGGATCGCCGCACAAAATATCTGTGGAGGCACCGCACAGTACGCCGGCGTGCCTTTCTTCTGGACGTACCACTACGGCAAACGTTACGACTTTCTCGGCGTGGCCGGCAACTGGGATGAACAGATCGTGGAGGGGGATCCGGACCATCACTCGTTTGCGGTCCTGTACGTGGCGCACGGTCAACTGACGGCTTTGCTCGCGTGCGACTACGTGGCGGCGGTGTCGAGACTCGCAGAAGCAATGCGCGGCAGGGTTACCTCCGCACAGGCGCTTCAGATCCTTCGCGGCGGATAAGCGTCGCGGCCCGTCACATTCATGTTCCCGCGGAAAAAAGAGGCGCGCAGCGAGTTAAGCAACGCGACTCCCCGAGCTTGAGCGCCTGTTTCCTCACGTCCTCGAAGCACACCCCGTGTAATCGATTTCGTCATCTCGCACGCTGCAGGGAACGAGAATTGCGGGGGCATTGAATCAATCTACCTCGGGGAGCCAGACATGAGCACGACCCACAAGGAATCGGATGCCTACCAGAACGCCAGCGGCGGCTGGGGATCGGTAAAAGCTGTCGCCAGCATATTGATCCAGGAAAAAGCGCCCGTTGAAACGAGCCGTGTGCTCATTCATCAGAACAAGCCCGACGGTTTCATGTGCGTCAGCTGTTCGTGGGCGAAGCCGGCGCATCCGCACCGGTTCGAGTTCTGCGAGAACGGCGCAAAGGCGACTGCGTGGGACCTCACATCGCGCCGGGTCGATCCCGGGTTTTTCCAGCAGCACACGCTGGCGGAACTGGAGCAGTGGCACGACCACGAACTGGAAGATGCAGGCCGACTGTGCGCCCCGATGCGCTGGGACGCGGCACAGAACAAATACGTTGAAGTTGCATGGGAAGACGCGTTCGCCGAGATTGGCCGCGAACTGCGCGCCATGGAGCCGGACGCAGCGGTGTTCTACACATCCGGTCGCGCATCGCTGGAAACAGCGTACATGTATCAGCTTTTCGCACGCATGTATGGCACGAACAATCTGCCGGACAGCTCGAACATGTGCCACGAAAGCACGAGTGTCGGCCTTAAGGCAGCGATCGGCGTGGGCGTCGGCACGATCACGCTCGACGACTTCAAGCATACCGATCTGATGTTCTTCTTCGGCCAGAACGTCGGCACGAACAGTCCGCGCATGCTCCACGATCTGCAGGAAGCGCGAGAACGCGGCGTGCCGATCATCACGTTCAATCCAATCCGCGAGCCGGGCCTCGTGAGCTTCGTCAATCCGCAGTCCCCGACGCAAATGCTCAAGCCGGGCGCGACGCAGATCAGCACGCAATATCACCAGCTAAAAGTCGGCGGCGATTCGGCGGCCATTGTCGGCATCTGCAAGGCCGTGATCGAAGCCGATTCCCGCGCGCAAGCCGAAGGCGCCTCCCGCATTCTCGACACCGCATTCATCGAAGAACACACGACCGGTTTCGACGATTTCGCCCGTTACGTGCGCGACGTCAGCTGGGAGGAGCTGGAGCAGAGATGCGGCCTGCCCCGGGCCGCGTTGACGGAGGCCGCCGACGAATACATACGGGCCAAGGCTGTCATCATCCACTTCGGCATGGGCCTGACGCAGCACCGGATGGGCGTGCAGAACGTACGGATGGTCGTCAATCTGCTGCTGTTGCGCGGCAATATCGGCAAGCCCGGCGCTGGACCGTCCCCGATTCGGGGACATTCGAACGTGCAAGGACAACGCACGGTGGGCGTGACGGAAAAGCCGGAGCTGGCGCCGCTCGACAAGCTCGCCAGCCAGTATCATTTCGAACCGCCGCGCGATAAGGGCATGGCGACCGTCGACGCATGCCAGGGTGTGATCGACGGCAGGGTGCGTGCGATGTTTCAGCTCGGCGGCAATCTCGTGCGCTCGGTGCCTGACCGCTATGCGATCGAGCCCGCCTGGCGCAAGCTCCGCCTGACCGTGAACATCGCCACGAAACTCAACCGCAGCCATCTCGTACACGGCGAAGTGTCGTATCTGCTGCCGTGCCTGAGCCGAATCGAAATCGACGAGCGGATGGGTAACGCGCAAGCCGTCGCGATGGAGGACAGCACGGGCTGCATGCATGGATCGCGCGGCGTTGCACACCCGGCAAGCGACCGGTTGCTGTCCGAACCGGCGATCGTTGCGGGCATTGCGAAGGCGACCCTCGATCCCGCGTCGGTTGACTGGGATGCGTGGAGCAACGACTACGCGCTCGTGCGCGATGCGATCGCTGAAACCTATCCCGACATCTTCCACGACTTCAATGCGCGGATGTGGACGCCGGGCGGCTTTCATCGCCCCCTGGCCGCACGCGAGCGCAAATGGAAAACAGAGAGCGGCAAGGCGGAGTTCATGACACCGGAGACGCTGCACGAAGACCCCGACATGCCGGAGCGCGGGCCTGATGATTTGCGTCTCTTCACGGTTCGCAGCGATAGCCAGTTCAACACGACGATCTACACGCTGGACGATCGTTTTCGCGGCGTGCATGGCACGCGGATGGTCATACTGATGAACCAGCAGGACATCGAGCGGCAGGGTCTCGAAGCGGATGCCGAGGTGTCGCTGGAAGCCGTATCCCCCGACGGCAAAAATCGCCGGGTGGACGGGTTTCGCATCATGCCATTCGACCTGCCCGCGGGTTGCATCGCTGGATACTATCCGGAATGCAACCCGTTAATTCCGCTGTCGCATCACGCAAAGGAAAGCAAGGTGCCTGCGGCGAAGGCCATTCCGGTGCGCATCGTTAAAGCACGACCGGCTTGATCGCGAATGACCCACGCGTGCCGCGCGGTTTTCGAATCGCTGCGGGCACGCGGTGGACGCGATCAGGGTAGGTCAGGCCGCCGTCTTCAGCACGACTTTTGTCCATCCTTCGTCACGGGCATCGAAGTGCTCGTATCCTTCAGCAGCCTTCTCGAGCGGCAGCTGATGCGAGATGATTTCAGAAGGTCGCGCCTTGCCTGCTGCAATCAGGTCGCGAAGCTTCCGGTTGTACGCCTTGACGTTGGCCTGACCGGTCGCGATATGTTGCCCCTTCATCCACAACTGGCCGAAGTCCAGTGCAAGCTGGCCTTTTTTAGCGAGCGCGTCTTTGGCCTTTGGATCTTCCGCGACGAAGACACCAATCACCCCGATCCCGCCCGTCGGCCGCACTGCTTTTATGAGGTTGTTCATCGTCGCGTTGGGGACCTCGTGTCCGTTGCAACTGCACTGGTATCCGACGCATTCGCAGCCCCGGTCCGCGCCTTCGCCGCCCGTCAGCTCCATGACCTGGTCCGCCGATGAGCCGTCGCTGTCGTCCACCGGAATCGCTCCGAGCTTCTCTGCCAGCGCCAGCCGGTCCGCATGCGTATCGACGACCATCACCTTACTGGCACCCTTTATCGATGCGGAAAGCGCGGCCATCAGACCGACTGGACCCGCGCCATAGATGACGACGCTGTCGCCAGGCTCGACGCCGGCAAGGACCGTCGCGTGGTAGCCGGTGGGGAAAATATCCGACAGCATCACGTAATCATTTTCCTTTTCCTCCGCGTCCGGCGGCAGCACGAGGCAGTTGAAGTCGCCGAAGGGCACCCAGAGATATTCAGCCTGGCCGCCGCTGTAAGGACCCATTCCGGCGAAACCGTAAGCTGCCCCGGCTACGCCCGGGTTCGTGGTCAGGCAAAATCCGGTCAGTCCTTTTTCGCAGTTCTTGCAAAAACCGCAGCCGATGTTGAAAGGAAGGCAGACGCGGTCGCCCACCTTGATGCGTTCGACACCTGCGCCGACTTCAATGACGACGCCGAGATTTTCATGCCCGAGAATGCGGCCCGCTTCCATGTTCGTGCGACCTTCATACATGTGCAGATCGGAGCCGCAGATGTTGGTGGTCGTGATCTTGACGAGTACGTCGGTGGGTTTTTCGATTTTCGCGTCAGGCATTTCCTTGACAACAACCTTACGCGGACCTTCATAGACGAGCGCTTTCATTGACTTCTCCCTGTGGATTGGCGACGCTGACCGAAGGGCAGCGTTGCATCCGACAGCAGCATCCCGTGTGCCTCCGGTGCGTGAAACCCCCTCGTTCACTGGCCGCACCGCGTCACTTGCACGCTCGTCCGATGTAACCTGGCAACCCGGTGGCCCTTTCGCTTCTTGCAAGCTTGAACGATGCGTCTTGTCGCGTATTTCCCGTAGGCCATGCGTCAACTGGGTCGGGCGCAGATCGTCGATGTTTACCGTGCTCACTGCTCCTCCCTTGATAAAGGATGCTGTGTGCCGCTCCCTGTTCTACAGCGCGCCGGACATCCAGAAGCGTGCCATCGAAACCGTCCATCATGTCGTCAATGCACGTCATGCCGCGTCGCGCATCACAACGAGCTTGCCATGAACGTGTGCGCGGCCGAGCCGCTCGAATGCGTCCTTCATCGCGTCGAAATCAAAGCGCTCGACCACTTCAACCTTGAGCAAGCCGTCGTCGAAGAGTTTGACGATATGGGCCAGTTCCTTGCCGTTGGGACTCGCGGTGTAACGCGTCGCGCGGGCGCCGTGACGGGCAGCCTCCACCTGCGAGGGCTCGCCCAGCGTCGAGACGATCGCGCCACCCCGCTTCACGACATTCCATGAACGCGCCTGCGTTGCACCGCCCACCAGATCGAAAACGAGATCGATGTCGCCGGTGCTCTCTTCGAAGCGCTCGCTCTGATAGTCGATGACTTCAGCCGCACCGAGCGCGTTGAGCGCGTCGCGCGTCTGCGCCGACGCCGTAACGATCACGTGCGCGCCGCAATGACGCGCGAACTGCACGGCAAAGCGCCCCACGCCCCCGCTCGCGCCATGGATCAGCACGCGCTCGCCGCGCTGCAGTTTGCCGTGATCGAAGAGGCCCTGCCAGGCAGTGAGCGCCGCGAGCGGGATGGCCGCGGCCGTATCGATCGCACCGTGACGCGGCGCGTCTGCAAGGGCGCTCGCCGGCACCGCCACGTAGTCGGCGAAGGTCCCCTGCCCCTGTCCGACAAAGGCGCAAACGCGGGTCCCTTCCGCCCAGCCTTCGACATCACCGGCCCGACGCACGACTACGCCGGCGACATCACGGCCGAGCGTATACGGCAGATCGTTGTCCGAAATGAGGGGATACCGTCCCTGCAGCGTTTTCAGGTCGACAGGATTGAGCGCGGCGGCCTGTACCTCGACAAGCACTTCGCCGTTACGCAGTTCCGGTACGGGCAGCGTCACGCAGCGCAGTGCATCGGCGTCGCCAAACTGCGTGACGCGCCACGCGCGAATCGATTCGGGTAACGCATGTGCCGCTTGTTCCATGGTTGGCTCCTCTGGATGGTGGGACGCGTGACGCGTACGCCGGGATATCGTGTTCTTTGTCCCCGGCATCGTCCGGTTCGAAAAATGCCTGCCTGTGACAGGAGGACAGCAAGCCGCATTCCGGTGCGCGGTTGCGCGTGGACGAAAGGCTCTGTGACGCGCAGCGCCCGAACGCGCCGCCGTCTTCACCCGTTGAATTTCTTACGCGTCGTGGTTGCAAGAAGAGTCGCGCCTTCATTGCGCGCCCGATATCGTCTGCGCGGGCCAGCGGTCAGTCCTATGAACTGACAGATCAATATCGCCCTTCGGACACGCGTGTTCAATCGCGGGCACGGCCAATGCTTTGCATTTTCCGGTGGCGCTTGTCCACGCATTCAGTGTCCGCCGTGACCGTGTACAGCGGACGTTCCCTCGCCGCCAAGGTATGGCAATGGGTACGCGCCGTGCGACATCCGGAAATTTCAAAGGAGAGTGATATGCCACTCAGTAAAGGAAAATCACGCGAAGCAGTCTCGAAGAACATCAAGACCGAGATCAAGCAAGGAAAATCGCAAAAGCAGGCCGTCGCCATTGCGCTTAACGAGGCACGCAAATCAGGCGCGAAGATTCCAAAGAAGAGCCGCAAGTAGCGTCACGCCCTGTGCGTTGCTCGTGCCGGATGACGCGGTCAACATCCCAGGCGCGCGGTTTGTCCTCTAAAGACTCCCACGGAGCGTCTTCGCAATGAATCCGATGCCGCTCACCCTCGCATGGAGCGACCTGGCGTGGCGCCTTGCAGTGGCGCTCGTCGCGGGCCTGTTGATCGGCCTGAATCGGGGTGAGTCCGGCAACGCCGCGGGGTTGCGCACGACCTTGCTCGT
>CALFSF010000165.1 GCA_937917025.1 uncultured Paraburkholderia sp. | reverse complement strand
GGCTGTGACATGGGCGCGTGCTCGATCCTGCCGCGCATCATCGGCCAGGGGCGTGCAACCGAACTGCTGCTCACGGGCCGCTCCGCCAGCGGCGAGGAAGGCCTCGCATGGGGCTTCTACAACCGCCTGTGCGAGCCGGCTACCCTCCTCGACGAAGCCGCGAAACTCGCGGCCGAACTCGTCGCAGGGCCAACGTTCGCGCATGGCGTCACGAAGAAGATGCTGCATCAGGAATGGAGCATGAGCGTCGACGAAGCCATTGAATCCGAAGCGCAGGCGCAGGCGATCTGCATGAGTACACGCGACTTCGATCGTGCATATCGCGCGTTTGCGGCGAAGTCGCGTCCCGTGTTCGAAGGAGACTGAGTTGAACGCTTTCGCTAAACCGGACATGCACAGCGCGCTCGCCTGGCCGTTCTTTGAAGACCGTCATCGCGACCTCGCGGCGGGCATCGAGGCGTGGGCCTGCACGCACCTTCGCGACGAAAAGCACGATGACGTCGACGCGACCTGTCGCCATCTCGTGCGTGCGCTGGGCGAAGCGGGCTGGCTGAAATACGGCGTCGGCGGCGTCGCTTACGGTGGCCACGGCGACACGATCGATACGCGCGCGGTGTGCCTGCTGCGCGAAACGCTCGCTAAACATTCGGGCCTCGCCGATTTCGCGCTTGCGATGCAGGGCCTCGGCTCCGGCGCGATTTCGCTGGCGGGTACGCATGAGCAAAAGCAATGCTATCTGCCTCGCGTGGCCAGCGGTACGGCGATTGCCGCATTCGCGCTCTCCGAACCCGAGGCAGGATCGGACGTCGCCGCGATGGCGCTCTCGGCGCGCATCGACGGCGACGCATACGTGCTCGATGGCGAAAAGACGTGGATTTCCAACGGCGGTATCGCGGATTTCTACGTCGTCTTCGCGCGAACCGGCGAAGCGCCCGGCGCGCGCGGCATCAGCGCATTTGTCGTCGATGCGGATACGCCGGGCCTGGAAATCGCGGAACGCATCGACGTGATCGCGCCGCATCCTCTTGCTCGCCTTCGCTTTAAAGGTACACGCGTGCCGCGTAGCCAGATGCTCGGCGCACCCGGCGAGGGCTTCAAGATCGCGATGCGCACGCTCGATATCTTTCGTACGTCGGTTGCGGCGGCGTCACTTGGCTTCGCGCGTCATGCGATGGAAGCAGGGCTTGAACGCGCGGCGTCGCGCAAGATGTTCGGCCAGACGCTTGGCGATTTTCAGCTCACGCAAGCAAAGCTCGCGCAGATGGCCTTGACCATCGACAGCAGCGCCCTGCTTGTCTATCGCGCCGCGTGGCTGCGCGATCAGGGCGAAAACGTCACGCGCGAAGCGGCGATGGCGAAGTGGCATGCAAGCGAAGGCGCGCAGCAGGTGATCGATGCGGCCGTCCAGTTGTGGGGCGGCATGGGCGTGCAAAGCGGCACGGCCGTCGAAATGCTGTATCGCGAGATTCGCGCGCTGCGTATCTACGAAGGCGCGACTGAAGTGCAGCAACTGATTGTCGGACGCGACGTGCTCAAGGCACACGCCCTAGAAAGCGAAAGCAGGGAACCGAAGCCATGAGCGCGACGTTCGAATTGCCCGTGCGCATCCGCTTCGCGCATTGCGATCCGGCGGGCATCGTCTATTTCCCGCAGTATCTGGTGATGACCAACGCGCTCGTCGAAGACTGGTTCACCGAACGCCTTGCCATCGACTACGCACACATGATCGAAACGCGACGCGTGGGCCTGCCCATCGTCAAGCTGGACTGCGAGTTCTCGCGTCCAAGCCGGATGGGCGAAACCGTCACGCTGTCGCTTTCGCTCGCGGCGAAGGGCCGGCGTTCCATCCGGATCGACATCGTCGGCCGGTGCGGCGACGAGGTGCGTTTTCGCGCGCATCAGGTGCTGGTCACGACGTCGCTCGAATCGGGCGCGTCAATCGATATTCCCGACGACATCGCCGCCGCCCTGGCCGTGTTCGCCCCGCATTGCTCATCCACGCAGGAGCTTCGTTCATGAAAAAATCTCTGCTGCCCGCCGGTTGGGTCAAGCCGCGCGGCTACGCAAATGGTGTCGCCGCGAGCGGCACGCAGGTCTTCATCGCCGGACAGATCGGCTGGGATGAATCCGCGCAATTCCAGAGCACCGCATTCGCCGCGCAGGCGATCCAGGCACTGCGCAACGTGGTTGCGGTGCTGCGCGAGGCAAACGGCAAACCTGAGCATCTGGTGCGCCTGACGTGGTACGTCACCGACAAACGTGAGTACCTCGCCTCGCTCAAGGAAATCGGTGGCGCGTTTCGCGAACTGATCGGCGATTACGACATCGCGATGAGCGCGGTTCAGGTGGTCGCGCTCATCGAAGACGAAGCAAAGGTCGAAATCGAAGCGACCGCCGTGATTCCCCACGACGCCCGCTAAACATCTCATTCGCTCCGGGAGACCTCGATGGAACCGTCAGCACACGTCGATACCTTTGCGCGGGACAATCTGCCGCCGCAGGATCAATGGCCGGTGTTTCTGCTGGACAACCCGGACGTAGCGTATCCCGCGCGCTTTAACTGCGCGACCGAACTGCTGGATCGCAGCATGGAGGCCGGGTATCGGGACCGTCCCGCGATCTGGTCGGAAGTGGACGGCCGCCCTCAAGCCACCACTTACGGCGAACTGCTTGCGCTCGTGAATCGCAGCGCCCACGTGCTCGTCGAGGACATGGGCCTGCGGCCCGGCAATCGTCTGCTGCTGCGCGGACCGAATACGTTGCAGATGGCGGTCGCGTTTCTCGCCGCGCTCAAGGCCGGCCTCGTCGTGGTGCCGACCATGCCGCTGCTGCGCGCTAAGGAACTCAAGCAGATCATCGACAAGGCAAAAATCACCGCCGCATTGTGTGACACGCGTCTTTTCGACGAACTGAAGCGCTGCGCCGACAGCAGCGACGAATACCATTGTCCGGACCTCGCGCAAACGCGGGTCTTTCACGACGTTTCTCCGGATTCGCTCGAAACGCTCGCCGCTGGCAAACCCGCGACGTTCACCGCATGCGATACGGCCGGCGACGACGTGTGCCTGATCGCGTTCACGAGCGGCACGACGGGCGCGCCAAAAGGCTGCATGCATTTTCATCGCGACGTGCTCGCGATGTGCGATCTGTTTCCGCGTCACACACTCAAGCCTTCGCCGGCCGACGTGTTTTGCGGCACGCCGCCGCTCGCGTTCACGTTCGGCCTGGGCGGCGTGCTGTGCTTTCCGCTGCGCGCCGGCGCATCGACGGTGCTGATCGAACGGCTCACGCCGGAAACATTGCTGCAAACCGTCGAGCGCTTTCACGCGACGATCATGTTCACCGCGCCCACGTTCTATCGCCAGATGGCGCCGCTATTGCCGCGCTTCGATACGTCGAGCCTGCGCAAATGCGTGTCCGCTGGCGAGGCGCTGCCCGACTCGACGCGCACGCTATGGCGCGGCGCGAGCGGCATCGAAATGATCGACGGCATTGGCGGCACCGAGCTGATCCATATTTTCGTCTCCGCTTCGGAAGGCGACGCGCGCCCGAATGCGATCGGCCGTGCGGTGCCGGGTTACGTCGTGCAGGTTGTCGACGATGCGATGCAGCCGGTGCCGCACGGCACGATCGGCAAGCTCGCGGTGCGCGGTCCGACCGGCTGCCGTTATCTGGCGGACACGCGTCAGCTGAATTTCGTGCGCGACGGCTGGAACCTGCCCGGCGATTCGGTGTATCAGGACGAAGACGGCTACATTTTTTACCAGGCGCGCGCCGACGACATGATCGTCTCCGCGGGCTACAACATTTCCGGTCCGGAAGTCGAGAGCGCGCTGATGCAGCATGAAGCAGTGGCCGAATGCGGCGTCGTGGGCGCGTCCGACGAAACACGCGGCCAGATCGTGAAAGCGTTCGTCGTGCTGCGCCCGAACCACGCGCCCAGCGACAAACTGGTCGCGCAACTGCAGGATTTCGTTAAAAATACGATTGCGCCATACAAATACCCGCGCGTGATCACGTTCGTCGACGCCTTGCCGCGCACGGAAACGGGCAAGCTCAAACGGTTCGCATTGCGCGCGATGTAATTCATCCCGACACGATCGTTTCCGCTGGAGTACCCGACATGGCAGGTTCGTTCATCGAAGTCACCGCCCACGATGGCGGCCGTTTTAGCGCTTATATTGCCCGTCCCGCACAGGGGTCCGGTCCTGGTCTCGTGCTGCTGCAGGAAATTTTCGGCATCAACAGCTACATGAGGTCGATGGCCGACCGTTACGCCGAGGAAGGCTACGTCGTGATGGTGCCGGACCTTTTCTGGCGCATGCAGCCAGGCGTCGTGCTCGGTTACGGCGAGGCCGACGTCAAGGAGGCGATGCAGTATCTGGCGCGTTTCGATATCGATCTTGCCTGCAAGGACATCGCGGCGACGATCGCCACGCTGCGCGGCCTGCCCGAACAGGCGGGCAAGGTGGGCACGATCGGCTACTGCCTTGGCGGCCGGCTGGCGCTGCTGGCCGCCACGCGTACCGACGTCGATTGCGCGGTGAGCTATTACGGCGTCGGGCTCGAGCAGTATCTCGACGAAGTGCCGGCCATCCGCTGCCCGATGGTGTTCCACTTCCCCGAACTCGACCCGATGTGCCCGCCGGACGTCCGCGCCCGCGTAAGCGCTGCATTGAGCAGACAGCCGCACATCGAGCAGTACGTCTATGCCGGCTGCGATCACGCGTTCGCGACACCGGGGCGCGCGCACTACGACAAGCCCGCCACCATGATGGCGTATTCGCGCACGCTCGCGCTGCTGCGCAAGGTGCTTGGGCCCGTGTACGACCTGAATGCGCTATGGGAACAGCACTGCTATTTCGAGTTCGCCACACGCGACGTCGACGCCGTCATGCCGACGATGGTCGCCGATCCGTACGTCAACCACGTTCCGACGATGACGGGCGGCGTCGGCCATGACAACCTGAAGCGTTTCTATACGAACCACTTCGTCAACTCGAACCCGGACGACACCAGGCTGATTCCGATATCGCGGACGATCGGCGCCGATCGCATCGTCGACGAATTCATCTTTAGCTGCACGCATTCGCGCGAGATCGACTGGATATTGCCGGGCGTCGCGCCAACGGGCAAATACTTCGAGGTGCCGATGCTGGCCGTCGTGTGTTTTCGCGGCGACAAGCTCTATAACGAGCACATCTACTGGGACCAGGCATCGGTGCTCGTGCAGATCGGCTTGCTGAATCCAGCGGGCCTGCCGGTGGCCGGCATCGAAAGCGCGAAGAAACTGCTCGACGAAACCTTGCCTTCGAACGGCCTGATGGGCAACAACGCTTAAGCGCGGTTCGGACAGGCCGCTGCGATGCAGCATGGAGACGGGCGGCGATCAGAGCCCCCTCTCCACACGACGCCCTTATGATGTGACCTCCGCGACCACACATTCGACACGTCCATGCTGACAGTCCATCACCTGAACAATTCCCGCTCGCAGCGCGTGCTGTGGCTGCTCGAGGAACTCGGCGTGCCGTACGGGATCAAGCGCTACGAGCGCGACCCGAAGACAATGCTCGCGCCGCCGGAACTGCGTGCCGTGCATCCGCTCGGCAAGTCGCCCGTGATTACCGACGAAGGCCACACGATCGCCGAATCCGGCGCGATCATCGAGTATCTGACCGGCCAATATGGCAACGGCCGTCTGGTGCCGCCTGTGGGCACGCCGGAACATCTGCGTTACACGTACTGGCTGCACTATGCGGAGGGCTCGGCGATGCCGCCGCTGTTGCTCAAGCTCATTGCATCTCGCATTGCGTCCGCGCCCATGCCGTTTTTCGCCAGACCGGTAGCAAGGAAAATCGCGGGGACGTTGCAGAACAGTTTCATCGATCCGCAACTGGCATTGCATTTCACGTATGTCGACGAAGCGTTGCGCGAGACCGGCTGGTTTGCCGGCAGCGAGTTCAGCGGCGCCGATGTCCAGATGAGCTTTCCGCTCGAAGCCATCGTCGCGCGTGGCGGACGCAACGCGGATTTCCCATGCATCGTCGATTTCGTGCAGCGCATTCATGCGCGGCCCGCGTATCAGCGCGCGCTGGAGCGCGGCGGCCCGTACGCATTGCTCGGGTAAATGCGTGAGATGCTCTCGCGCGGCTCGTGGTGCGATTCGGCTTGCGGCCTGCCGCTGGAGACAGGTCGCCTGATCGCGGCCTGCGAGTCCGCACTTTTTTCGCACGCCGTTCGACGGTCACTTCGCGCGCGCCGCCGGTAACGGCTGTGACGCCGCACGACCGATGCGCAATCTCGATCAAATGCGCCGCATTCATCGCGGCTAAGCTGCTTTCATGCTGATAGGAGAGCGGGCAGGAACCCCGTCGGAAAAGTGCGCGGGGGGATCGAAAGTCACTACGCAAGCGATATCACGCTCGACGATATCGCGACGTGCGGCTGCGTTTCGCGCTTTCATCTGTCGCGGGCGTTCGAAGCGGCGACGGGTCGCACGGTGATGCGCTATGTGCGTAGCCGCCGTCTTTCCGACGCGGCCCGCGCGCTTGCGGATGGCGCGCCCGATATCCTGGCGGTGGCCGTCGAAGCGGGCTATGGCTCTCACGAAGCATTCACCCGTGCGTTTCGGGACCAGTTCGGCGTCACGCCCGAAGCGGTCCGTGCGCAAGGCACCGTGTGCAACATCGAACTCGTGGAGCCCATCAAAATGGACGAATCCTTTCTCGAAGACCTCCCGCCGCCGCGCATCGAAACCGGCAAGCCCTTGCTTGTCGCGGGCCTGAGTGAGCGTTACCACTACGAACGCAACGACGGCATTCCCGCGCAGTGGCAGCGTTTCGGGCCGTCCATCGGCAAGATACCGGGGCAGGTGGGACAGATCGCGTACGGCGTGTGCTTCAACAACGACGACGCCGGCAATTTCGACTATCTGTGCGGCGTCGAAGTCGCGGATTTTTCAGCG
>CALFSF010000164.1 GCA_937917025.1 uncultured Paraburkholderia sp. | reverse complement strand
GCCGATGCGGTCGCCGATCGGGCCGCCGATCATCGTGCCGGCCGCGACGGCCGCGAGGAACACGAACAGATGGATCTGCGCCGCCTGGATCGGCAGATGGAAGCGGTCGATCAGGTAGAACGTGAAGTAGCTGTTGATGCTCGCGAGATAGAAGTACTTGGAGAACACGAGCAGCACGAGCACGCCGACCGCCACCAGCACCTTGTTGCGCGAGAGCGTCGGATGGCCGGCCTGCGCGCCGCGCGCCCGCTTCGTGGCGGGGTGCTGTTTGTACCAGCGGCCGATCTGCGTCAGCACGACGATCGCGACGAGCGCGGCCACCGAGAACCACGCGATGCTGTGCTGTCCGCGCGGAATCACGATCAGCGCGGCGAGCAGCGGCCCAAGCGACGAACCGACGTTCCCGCCGACCTGAAACAGCGACTGCGCGAGGCCGTGCTTGCCGCCGGAGGCCATGCGCGCCACCCGCGACGATTCCGGGTGAAACACCGACGAGCCGCAGCCGACCAGCGCCGCCGCCACCAGCAGCACGCCGAAATTCGGCGCGACCGACATCAGCAGCAGGCCCGACAGCGTGAAGCCCATGCCGACTGGCAGCGAATAGGGTTTCGGATGCTTGTCCGTATAGCTGCCGACAATCGGTTGCAGCAGCGAAGCGGTGATCTGGTAGACAAGCGTGATGAGGCCGATCTGCCCGAACGACAGCGAGAAGTTGTCCTTCAGCATCGGATAGATGGCGAGGATCAACGACTGGATCATGTCGTTGAGCATATGCGTGAAGCTGATTGCGCCGAGCACGGAGTAGATCGTGCGCTGCGGCCGGGCGGCAGCAGGCGGCGCGGCGCTCAGGGCGCTTTTGTCGAGGCTCGTTTCCATAAGTGTCGAAAAGGGGCTGGGAAAATTGTCTCGCTGTCGGGGCGGTCTCCGGCACCGCGACATCTGGACGCAGTCAATGGGATTTTTTGCTGGGCTTTTTTCTGCTAATGACGACAGTGTAGTTTGGCTTGGAAGAATTGTCCGGCCAAGATTTGTCGCGAATCGGACAGCGTCTTGCTGGAAAATTACACCAAAACGGTGCAAAAGTGATCCCGAATAGTGGGTTTTATTTCGACACATGCTTCCGGCGGATTTTTTGGACGTGTATAACCCCAGCGCGGACACGCGGCTCACGAGGCTGGGTGGCAAGGGGCGGCGGCGTCTGAGCGGCATTAAAGATCGCAGCGGATGTTGCCGTTGACCCGAATAGACAGGCAGAGATGCCGGAATGGACCTTTCCGGCAGTCGGCATTCGGAAGCGGGGAATAAAAGAATGAAAGCAGTTTCGCTGGGCAGGCAACGAGGCGCGCAGGCGGATCCGAAGTCGGGTGCAGGTTTTGGGGTGGACAGCGGCCGCGCGGAAGGCGCCGCGCATACGCGGCGGCACGCGGGCCGTCTTGCGGGTCTGTCGGTGAAGGCCACGCTCCGGCTCGCGTTTGCACTGCTGCTGGCCGGCACGATGGCGATCGGCGTGTTTTCGCTGACGCAGATCAGCCGTCTGAACGGCTCGACGCGTTCGATCTACGATCAGGGTCACGTCGCGAGCCGTGCCGCCGAGGAGGCGCGCGGGGACGTGCTGCGCGCAAGCCGCGCGCAGAAAATGCTGCTGACCGCGACCACCGCGAAGGAGCGCGACGAACTCGGCAGCGACATCGAGACGGGTCTTTCGTCGATCAATACCGAACTGAATACATTGCAGCAGTATGTCGACCCGTCGGACAGCGTGGCCGTCGCGCAGCAGAAGAAATTCGCGACTGCCGTGACGGCGTGGAGCGGCGAGCTGCGTGCGTTCGTGAAGCTCGTGAAGGCGCAGCCGCTCGATCTTTCGCAGATGAACTGGCAGGTCGGCACGCAGGACGTGTCGCTGCTGGTCGAGACCGGCAAGCTCGAAAAACTCGTCGACGAACTCGTTGCCCAGCGCGGCAAGGCGGCGAAAGCGACCATCGAGGCGTCCGCGTTCATCTACCGCTCGTCGTTCGTGATGATGGCCGTGATGACGATCGCGCTGATGGTGCTTGCGTTCTTCGTGAGCGAATGGGTGGTGCGTCGTCTCGCGCGCCAGCTGGGCGGCGAGCCGGTGTACGCGAAGGAGATCGCGAGCCGCATCGCGGCGGGCGATCTGTCGAACCACATCGTGCTCGGGCGCAAGGATACGTCGAGCATGCTGTCCGCGCTGCGCGACATGCAGACCGGTTTGTCGACGACGGTTGCCGACATTGCCGCGAGCGCGGAGGCGATTGCCGCCGCGTCGGGCGAGATCTCGATGGGCAATCTCGATCTGTCGCGTCGCACCGAGCAGCAGGCGGTCGCGCTGGAGCGCACGGCGAGCAGCATGGAGCAGCTGACGTCGACGGTGCGTCAGAACGCGGACAACGCGAAGCAGGCGAGCACGCTGGCGAACAATGCATCGGAGATCGCGGAGAAGGGCGGCGAGGTGGTGGGCCGCGTCGTCGCGACAATGGGCGCGATCAACGAGAGCGCGCGGAGTATCGGCGACATCATCGGCGTGATCGAGGGCATTGCGTTCCAGACGAACATTCTCGCGCTGAACGCCGCGGTCGAGGCGGCGCGGGCGGGTGAGGAGGGGCGCGGATTTTCGGTGGTGGCGGGCGAGGTCAGGAATCTCGCCGGACGTTCCGCTGCGGCGGCGAAGGAGATCAAGACGCTGATCAGCGCGTCGGTCGAACGCGTGGGCAATGGGTCGACGCTGGCGCAGGACGCGGGCCAGACAATGGACGAAGTGGTGAAAGCCGTGAAGCGCGTGACGGACATCATGGGCGAGATCTCGGCGGCGTCCGCCGAGCAGAGTTCCGGGATCGAGGAGATCAATCTCGCCGTCACCCAGATGGATTCCGGGACACAGCAGAATGCCGCGCTGGTCGAGCAGGCTACCGCGGCAGCGCGGTCGCTGGACGATCAGGCACGCGCGCTCAAGGGCATGGTCGGGAAGTTCCGGCTCGCGGCGACGTAGCGTCCCGGTGTGGTCCCCGTCGCCCGCCTGAACATGTCGATGAACGCGCTGACGTTGTCGTAGCCCAGTTCGAACGCGATGGCTGTCACGCTGACCCCGTCGGCAACCCGTTCCAGCGCGCGCAGCAGCCGCGCCTGCGTGCGCCACTGGGCAAAACTCAACCCCGTCTCGGCGACGAACCGCCGGCTCAGCGTGCGCGGCGAAAGGCCGGCCCATTCGGCCCATTGCTCGAGACGGCGGGAGTCAGACAGATCGCGGGCCAATGCGTCCGTGATGCGCAGAAGCCGCGCGTCTTCCGGTGCGGGCAACCCCAGCGATTCCGCTTTCGACGCCGCCAGCTCGTCGAGAATGACTTCCGCGATGCGGCTCTGCTGCGCATCGAGCTGCGTGCCGTCCCAGCTCGCCGCGCGGCGCACGGCCGCGCGTAACAGCGAGGTCGTGCGGATCGCGCGCGGCTCGCGCGGCAGGGCGGCGCAGCTGTGCTCGGCGATGAACACGCTCCACCCCGAGAACGGACCGTGCGACCGTATCGAATGCTCGCAATGCGGCGGAATCCAGATCGCGTGAATCGCGGGCACCACCCAGTGCTGCCGGTTCACGCCGATCGAGACCAGCCCGCTCAACGCACCCATCAACTGGCCGCGCGCATGACTGTGCGACGAAGTCGCGCGGGACTCGCGCTGCGTGAGTTCTGCCGCGGCGAGAAAGGGCCCGTCGGACGATGTGACGAGCGCTGGGCTGATGAGCGGAGTATTCATGGCCGGAAATCCGTATCGAATGGCCTTTATACCTGAGACGGGCCGACGCTGCAGACATAGACTGGGCCCACTAACACTTTTGAGGGGTCCATCCGATGCGAGCCGAACAGCTTCTTCCCGACCATGTCGATCACATCGCCGTTCGCGGCACGACGATCCGCAAGGGCACCGTCGCGGGGTTTCTTGCCAATGCGCTCGTCTGGAGCGACGCGCGTGCGAGCACGGCGGCGCGCGCGCAGGCCGCTGCCGATATCGTCGATGCGCTGCCCGCGTTGCGCGCGTCAGGTCTTTTCGACGTGTTCGAGATTCGTGACGCCGACCTGCGCGCGTGGATCGATGGGCAGCCAGTCGGCTCGACGTCCGGCGAGGTGTCCCGATGAAAGCGGCAATCGTTACGCAGGCGGGCCAGATGCCCGTCCATGCCGACTTCGATGCGCCGGTGGCCACGGCAGGTCACGTGCTGATCGACGTCGAGGCATCGGCGTTGAGCCACCTGACGCGCGGAAGGGCGTCCGGCTCGCATTATTCGTCATCGGGACGCTTCCCGTTCGTGGCGGGTGTCGACGGCGTGGGCCGCCGCGAAGACGGCACGCGCGTCTATTTCTTCGGGCCCAAAGCGCCGTCGGGCGGTCTCGCGCAGCGAACCCTCGTGCCTGAAGGGCAGTGTTTTGCGATTCCCGACGCGCTCGATGCGGTTACCGCCGCGGCCATGGCGATTCCGGGCATGTCGTCGTGGGCGGCGCTCACCGAACGCGCGAAGTTCGTCAGAGGCGAGACGGTGCTGGTCAACGGCGCGACGGGCGCATCGGGACGCCTCGCGGTGCAGATCGCGAAGCATCTGGGCGCCGGCAAGGTGATCGCAACCGGGCGTCATCCGCAGACGCTCGCCGGGCTGGAAGCCGTGGGCGCCGACTGCGTCGTTCCGCTCGGTCAGGACGAAGCGGCGTTGCATCGCGCACTCGAGCCGCATTTTCGCGACGGCGTCGACGTGGTGCTCGACTACCTGTGGGGCCCGAGCGCGCAAACGCTGCTGACAGGCGCGGCCCGCACGCTTCCCGATGGCTACCCGATGCGCTTCGTCCAGATCGGCTCGATTGGCGGGGGAGCGCTCACGCTGCCTGGCGCCGTGCTGCGTGCGTCGGCGATCACGTTGCTTGGCAGCGGTATCGGCAGCATCCCGTTCGAGCGGCTTTTGCATGCGATGAGCGCAGTCCTGCATGCGGCCGTTCCGTCGCGCTTCGAGATTGCGACGCGGGCCGTGCCACTGGCTGAACTTGCCCTGCATTGGGAGAACGATGGAAGCCGGTTGCGCACGGTGTTCACCCTGCATCCGTGACGGGTCGGGTGGGCGTCGGCATAGCCGCTCGCGGCGGGCGATGGGACAACTGATCTCCGTTTGCGAGCGGCCGTCGAACACGGTGAACAATTCGTCGACCTTTCGAATCAAGCGTTTGCGGCTGACGCGCGGCTCAATCACCCGCCGCCGCGCGCGCATTGCAAGCGCCCGGTCGAAGAACTCCACCCTCAGACCGGATTCAGCGCAAGCTGTCCATCCAGCACGGCGGCGACGTTGTCGAGCGCCGTCAACCCCATCTGATCGCGGGTTTCGATCGTGGCGCTGGCCATATGCGGCGTCAGGAACACGTTGTCGAGTGCCGCGAAGCGCCTGTCGACGTTGGGTTCGTTCCGGTACACGTCCAGCCCCGCGCTGAACAGATGCCCCGAAGTCAGGGCATCGTAAAGCGCATCTTCGTCGACGAGCGCGCCACGCGCCGCGTTGACGAAAACCGCGCCCCTCGGCAAGCGTCCAAACTCATTTTTCGTCATCAGCGGAACGCCCCCTCCTGGCACGTGCAGCGTGAGCACCTGACAATGCGGCAGCATTTCGTCGAGGCTCGCGTAAAACGTCGCGCCGTTCTCGACCGGTGGCGCCGCACGGCGGGTGTCCGTGTAGATCACGCGCATGCCGAACCCCTGCGCACGCCTCGCGACCGCCCGGCCGATACGCCCGAATCCGACGATGCCGAGCGTCTTGCCGTTCACCCGCGTGCCCAGCATCTCGGTCATGCCGAACGATTTGCCCCAGCCGTGGCGCATGATTCGTTCGTACTCCGACGCGCGGCGGCAGGCCGCCAGCACGAGCAGCATGGAGAAATCGGCCGTGCATTCGGTCAACGCATCGGGTGCGTTCGTGACGACGATTCCCCTTTCGCGGGCCGCGGTTACGTCCATGTGATCGATGCCCGCGCTCGCGTTCGCGATGATCCTGACCGTCGAGGGCAGCGCGGCAATGTGCTCCGCCTGCAAACCGGACTTCTTCCCGATCAGTACAGCCGGCACGTCGTGCTTCGTGCAGAAGTCGACGACAGACGCCGAGTCCATATCGGACCCGGTCACGAAGGCATGAAATTCAGCCTCGGCGCGAGTCGCCACGGCTCTCGGGACCTTTCGCGCAATCAACAGCCGGGTACGTTTGTTTTCCGACATGGCTTTTCTTTTCCTTTGATGGACAGACGTCGAGAGACTACGAAACCGCGGACCAGACCGTCAATGTTGATTAGATGAATCAACTCATCGGAAATGATTCGCACCTTGTTCGCCGCGACGTCTCCCGCGCGCGGCGACCGCTTTTCTTTCGCGTTCCTTGCCCGCGTCGCTGCGGGCCGCGTGCGGATCAGGAAAACCCTGGTGCGTTCCCCACCGGTATGCCCTTAGACGTTGATTCAATGAATCAAGATTGCTCAACGCCTGACGCGAATGCAAATCTCTTCCCCGTGTTCAACTGAATGGTCGAGAGGAAGTGAAATGCCTGCATCGAGGAAATTCGCAGCCGTGACGGGCGCCGGCTCCGGCATCGGCCGCGCCGCCGCCGTGGCGCTCGCCAACGCTGGATTTGTCGTCGCGCTGATCGGGCGCAGAGCCGCGCCGCTGCTGGAAACGAAGGAAGCGATCGATATTGCCGGCGGGCAAGCGCATGTATTCCAGGCCGACGTCGCCGACGCCGCATCGGTCGAGCATGCGTTCTCGCAGATCGCCGGGGCATTCGGCCGGCTCGACGTGCTCTTCAACAACGCGGGCCGCAACGCGGGGGCCGGCCCCCTGGAAGACTACGAGGTCGATTTCTGGAACGATGTCGTGGCCACGAATCTGACCGGCGTCTTTTTGTGCGCGCGGGCCGCGTATCGCTTGATGAAAGCACAGTCCC
>CALFSF010000163.1 GCA_937917025.1 uncultured Paraburkholderia sp. | reverse complement strand
CGCCGATCACCGCTGCCGCGATCGACTGCAACTCATAGCCCGTGCCGGCCGCAGCCAGTCCGGAGTCGAGATGGGATGCTAGCAGGGCGCCCGCCAATCCAGCCAGTGCGCCGCTCACGCCGTAGGTGACGATCTTGGTTCGCTCGACCCGTACGCCCAGCATTCGGGCCGCTTCCTCATTGCCGCCGATCGCAAAGATCGCCGCGCCATAAGCCGTGCAATTCAACACGAGGGCACCGATCAGGTACGCAGCAACCAGGATCCAGATCAGGTTGCTCAAGCCGAATATCGAACCGTTTGCGATATGGGTGAAAAATCCTGGATTCGCAATCAGCAGATCCTGGCTTGCCAGCACCAGCGCAACCCCTTTCAGACCGAGCAATGCCGCCAGCGTGACGATGAACGGCGCCATCCGGGCGCGGGCGATCAACACGCCGTTGACAAAACCGATCAGCAATCCCGCGACGACCGGCGCCAGCATGGCGGCGGCCCATCCATACGGCGCGGCATAGGCGGAGATCACCGTGCCGAGCCCGACGAGCGAGCCGACCGACAGATCGAATCCGCCCATGATGATGACAAGACTCTGCCCAATCACGATGAGGCCGAGAAAAGAACCTGCGGAGACGATATCCGCCAGGTTGGCGGCATGCAGGAAATCGGGGAAAATCAGCCCCGCGACAAGGCCGACCAGAATCAGAATGCCTATCGCGCCGCGAGACTGGATGGCGCTGACAATGCGATGGCGGCGCTCTTTGTGCTGGCGCAGGGGCGTGGCATCAGCCGATGTGCTGGCCGTCATGTCAGGCTCCTGCGCGCTGCAGATACAGCGCGACGACGATGAACACGGCCTTGAGGATCTGTGCGTAGGTGAAGCTGATATTGTTCATGATGAAGCTGGCATCGAGCACTTCCAGCAGCAGCACGCCGAAAACCGTGCCGAGGATCGAGATACGGCCACCTGAGAGTGGCGTGCCGCCGATCACGGAGGCTGCGATCGCATCCAGTTCGAAGTTGACGCCCACGTAGTTCGGGTCGGCAGCGCCGAGCCTGGCCGACGCGAATACGCCCGCGAGTCCCGCGAGTACGCCGCTCGCGGCATATACCATGAACAGGGTGCGCCGCACGGGAATACCGGCGAGAAAGGCGGCACCGCGGCTCGCGCCGACCAGGATGGTGTAGCGTCCGAAGGTGGTGCGCCGGACGATCAGCGCGATGACCAGGGCGAGCGCGAGTGCGATCAGCATCACGATCGGCACAGGTCCCAGCGCACCGACGCCGAGCAGATCGAACGCGTCGCTCGACGGCAGATTGACCCGCGAGCCGCCAAGCATCGCCTGCGCCAGACCGCGCGCGGCGACGAGCAACGCGAGACCGGAAATAAGCGGATCGATTTTTAGCAGGGAGACGAGGCCGCCGTTAAAAATACCGGCCAGCAAACCGATCGCGATGGCGGCGACAATCGCGATGCCCACGCCGTACGGCAGGAAGACGGCAATTGACGCGCTTGCCAGCGCCATCACGGAGCCAACCGAGAGATCGATGCCACGCGTCGCAATCGCGAGATTCTGTCCAAGTGCGATCAGGACCACAGGCGCCGCTTCGAACAGCAGGCTGCGCGCCGCAAGGGGATTCGAGAAACCAGGCGTAACGAGCAGGTTGAAAATCACCAACACCGCAAGCGCGACATAGACGCTGTTTTCGCGTGCCCAGCCGAGCGCCGCGCGGCCGGAAAGATGACGGCCGCTGGCGGCGTGTGCGGGCGTATTCGAAAGACTCAAGCTGTCCTCGTTCGGTTATCGGTCGGTAGTGAAGCGTTCGGCGCAGATGTTCCTTCGCCGCTTGCATTGCACGCTGAACGCACGCGAATCGCGCGCAGACGTCCCGGCATCGTTGTGGCGAGCATTATTCGCTGCTCCGCGTGCCCTCGGTGCTCGCGGATGCCAACGCCTCTTCAGGCGCCTGGCTGGCAAGAATGGCCAACACATCGTCAGGGCTCGCGTGGTCCGTCAGCATTTCACCACTACTGACCCCTTCGTTGAGTACGACGAGCCGGTCGGTCAGTTCCAGCAGCTCTTCCATTTCGGAAGACGTCACGACCACGGCGAGGCCTTTGTCGGCGAGTTCCCGCACCACCCGGTGTACCTCCTCCTTGGCACCCACATCGATACCCCGGGTCGGATCGTCGAGCAGGATCACCGACGGGTGGGTCGACAAACACCGCGCAATCAACGCCTTTTGCTGATTGCCGCCGGATAGC
This sequence comes from uncultured Paraburkholderia sp., assembly GCA_937917025.1. Classification (GTDB taxonomy): domain Bacteria; phylum Pseudomonadota; class Gammaproteobacteria; order Burkholderiales; family Burkholderiaceae; genus Paraburkholderia. The sequence goes on along the minus strand of CALFSF010000163.1, from coordinate 2,158 downwards.
GTCGAAATCAGCGCGCCGGGTCCTGCCGTTTTGATGCCGAGCGCGTCGATGTACTGGCGGACCAGTTCCTCCTGTTTGCGATAGGAGATGAAGCCAAAGCGCGAGATATGCGGCAATACACACGCGACAATGTTGTCGCGTACCGAAAGACGCGGAAAGATGCCTTCTGAGCGACGATCTTCGGACAGGAACGCGAGGCCGCCGGAAATCGAACGGGCCGGGGTCGTGTTGCCGAGCACGGCCCCCTTGATCCGTACCTCGCCGCCGTCGGCTTTTTGCGCGCCGAACACGGTTTTGAACGTCTCGGTGCGCCCTGAGCCGAGCAGGCCCGCCAGCCCGACGATTTCCCTCGGCGCGACGCGCAACGACACGTCGCGCACGCGGGTGCGCCATTGCAAACGGTCAACCTGCAGGGCTGCCCCGATATCCGCGGCGTCGGTGTTCTCCCGTCGCCCGCCGCCGCCCCCCAGGCCCTTGCCTTCGCGGCCCAGCATCGCGGCGATCAGCACTTCACGTGGCATCTCAGCAGGCGTTCCCGTGCGGACCACCGCGCCGTCGCGCATCACCGTCAGGCGATCGCACAGCCGGTAGCATTCGGACAGACGATGGCTCACGAAAAGCAGCCCGATGCCGTCGGCACGCAATTGATCGACGACCTTGAACAGCACATCGACCTCGGCACCACTCAATGCCGAGGTGGGTTCGTCGAGGATCAGCACCCGCGCGCCGAGGGATACGCCGCGGGCGATCGAGACCATTTGCTGCTCCCCCAGCCCCAGCGAGCTCAGCTTTTCGGCCGGATCCACCGTGAGGCCGTAACGCCGGACGATATCGCGTGCCATCTCGACCATCCTTCGCCGGTCGATCAGTAAGCCTAATCGCCTGGGTTCGTGCCCCAGAAAGATATTCTCGGCCACGCTGCGCTCTGGAATCAGATTGATTTCCTGATACACCGCGCTCACGCCGATGCTCTGAGCCGCGCGTGGACTTTCGAACGACACCTCCGAGCCGTCGAGAATCACACTACCCTGATCGGGCTGATAGAAGCCCGTCAGGATCTTGATCAACGTCGACTTGCCGGCGCCGTTCTCGCCGACCAGTCCATGCACTTCGCCCGCGCGCAGCGAGAGCGAAACGCCCTGCAACGCGCGCACCACACCGAATGTCTTGACGACGTTGCGGGTTTCGAGAACCACCGCGCCAGTCTCCCCGTTCGGCACGGGACGCGTTTGCATGGGATCTTTCATGCGCTCACTTGCTAACGTAATTAGACGCGTTAATACACCGCGCCAGCGGCCAACGATTTCTTCGCGTTAGCTTTATTGTAGAGCGCGTCTTCCATGATCTGCTTTTGCGGCACGGGCTTGCCGGCAAACCAGTCCTCGAGCGACTTGAAGGCGAGCGGGCCAAATCTCGGGTTGGTCTCGACGTCGGCCGCCGCGGTGCCGTCAACGATATCCTGGACAATATCCTTGGTGCCGTCGATCGAGACGATCGTCACGCCCTTGAGCTTGCCCGCCTGGCGCAACGCCGTGATCGCGCCAATCGCCATCGTGTCGGCATGGGCATAGACGGCGTTCACGTCAGGATGCGCCAGCAGGATCTGCTCCATCACCTTCTGGGCTTCGGTGGTCGACCAGTTGGCGGTTTGCGCCGCGGCGAGCTTCATGCCCGGATACTTTTTCAGCCCCGCGGCAAAGCCGTCGGTGCGCTCGCTTTCAACGTTATTGCCGTAGCCGCCCTGGATTTCCGCGATAACGGCCTTGCCGCCCGTGGCATCGGCCAGCGCCTGGGCCGCACGCTCGCCCTGCTTGTAGAAGTCCGAGCCGAGGAAGGTAATGAAGTCATCGCATACGGTGCCGGCCGTCGCGCGGTCGATCGTGACCACCGGAATGCCCTTGGCGCGTGCTTTTGCGAAAGCCGGTTGCAGGCCGGTGGAATCGTTCGGGGCAACGATCAGGGCCTGCGCGCCCTGGTTGATCATGCTTTCGATGTCGGCCACCTGCTTGGCCTGATTGTCGTTGGCATTCGTGTACAGCAGACGCTTGACGCCGGCAGCCTTGGCTGCGGCGCGCACCGAGTTGTTCTCCGTTCCCCGGAACGGATTCTGTTAGTTTTCCGATTCGGAAAAGCCGACGGCCATCTCGGCCAGTTTCAG
>CALFSF010000162.1 GCA_937917025.1 uncultured Paraburkholderia sp. | reverse complement strand
ACCTTGACATGGTGGGGGTCGTTGGTTCGAGTCCAATCGAGCCTACCAACGAAAAGAAACTCTGGTTCGCCGGGGTTTTGTAGCAAGCGGCAACAAGCGCTTCGGCGCATAAGGCGAATACGGTTATGACACCGCGAACGTTGACCGGAATCACTTCGGATCGGCGCTAGTCGAGGACCAGGTTTGCCGTTGCAGTTAGCTGGAAATGTGAATGCGGCCCCTCGAAAGCGGGGCCGCATTTTTTTTCGCTTTTTTTGGTTTTCTCGCCTGATCGCGGCATGTGCCGCGGATCGGCCTCACGGAGAACACAATGGTTTCGATACGTCTGCCTGATGGTTCTGTTCGACAGTACGAGCATCCGGTAACGGTGGCTGAAGTCGCGGCGTCGATCGGCGCGGGTCTCGCGAAAGCTGCGCTCGGTGGCAAGGTCGATGGCGAACTGGTCGATACGTCTTCGCTGATCGATCACGACGCGTCGCTCGCGATCGTCACCGAGAAGGACGCGGACGGCCTCGACATCATTCGTCACTCCACGGCTCACCTGCTCGCGTACGCGGTCAAGGACCTGTATCCGGAAGCGCAGGTGACGATCGGCCCGGTGATCGACAACGGCTTCTACTACGACTTCGCGTACAACCGTCCCTTCACGCCGGAAGATCTCGAGAAGATCGAAAAGCGCATGCAGGAACTCGCGAAGAAAGACGAGCCCGTTACGCGTCGCGTCGTGTCGCGTGATGAAGCGGTCGATTACTTCAAGAGCATCGGCGAGAAGTACAAGGCCGAGATCATCGAGTCGATTCCCGCGACCGACGAAATCAAGCTGTACTCGCACGGCGGTTTCACCGATCTGTGCCGCGGTCCGCACGTGCCGTCCACCGGCAAGCTGAAGGTCTTCAAGCTGATGAAGGTCGCGGGCGCCTACTGGCGCGGCGATTCGAAAAACGAACAACTGCAGCGCATCTACGGCACGGCCTGGACGAAGAAGGAAGACCAGGAAGCGTACCTGCACATGCTCGAAGAGGCCGAGAAGCGCGATCACCGCAAGCTCGGCAAGCAACTCGATCTTTTCCACATGCAGGACGAGTCGCCGGGCATGGTGTTCTGGCATCCGCGCGGCTGGACGCTGTGGCAGCAGGTCGAGCAGTACATGCGTCGCCGCGTGAACGACGCCGGCTACCTCGAAATCAAGACGCCGATGATCATGGACCGTTCGCTGTGGGAAGCGTCCGGTCACTGGCAGAACTATCGTGAAAACATGTTCACGACGGAATCGGAAAAGCGCGACTACGCGATCAAGCCGATGAACTGCCCGGGTCACGTGCAGGTGTTCAATCACGGCCTGCGTTCGTACCGCGACCTGCCGCTGCGTTACGCGGAGTTCGGGTCGTGCCATCGCAACGAATCGTCGGGCGCGCTGCACGGCCTGATGCGTGTGCGCGGCTTCGTTCAGGACGACGCGCACATCTTCTGTACCGAAGGCCAGTTCATCAGCGAATCGATCGCGTTCAATACGCTCGCGATGAGCGTGTACCACGACTTCGGCTTCGACAACGTCGACATCAAGCTGTCGTTGCGCCCCGACGCGCGCGCCGGCACGGACGAAACCTGGGACCGTGCGGAGCAGGGCCTGCGTGAAGCGCTGACCGCGTGCGGCGTGACGTGGGAAGAGCTGCCGGGCGAGGGCGCGTTCTATGGTCCGAAGGTCGAGTACCACATCAAGGACGCGCTCGGCCGCTCGTGGCAGTGCGGCACACTCCAGCTCGACATGGTGCTGCCGGAGCGTCTTGGCGCCGAGTACGTGGCCGAAGACAACAGCCGCCGCCGGCCGATCATGCTGCACCGGGCGATCGTCGGATCGATGGAGCGGTTCCTCGGTATTCTGATCGAGCACCATGCTGGTGCAATGCCGTCGTGGCTGGCTCCGATGCAGGTTGTGGTGATGAATATCGCCGAAAGTCAGGCCGAATATGCGCAATCTCTTGCCCAAACGTTGCAAAAACAAGGGGTTAGAGTAGAGGCCGATTTGCGCAACGAGAAGATTAGCTATAAAATACGCGAGCACACGCTGGAAAAGGTCCCGTACCTGCTGGTTGTCGGCGACAAAGAGCGTGATGCACAAACGGTAGCCGTGCGTGCCCGTGGTGGCGTCGATCTGGGTGTGATGCCGGTCGATGCCTTCATTGAGCGTCTGCGACAGGACGTCCAGTCGTTCAAGTAAGCCACCTGGCAGCGCGGCTCGTTTTTTTAATTTTTAGAGGAAACGTAACATCGCTACTGATAAGTCTGCGCATCGCATCAACGGTGAAATTACTGCAGCCGAGGTGCGTCTGGTCGGCGTCGAGAACGAACCGCTCGGCATCGTGAAACTCGCTGATGCGTTCCGCCTGTCGGAACAGCAGGACGTGGATCTGGTCGAAATCGCCCCGCAGGCGGTTCCCCCGGTCTGCCGTTTGATGGATTACGGCAAGTTCAAGTACCAGGAAGCGAAAAAGCAACACGAGGCCAAGCTCAAGCAGAAGGTCATCCAGGTCAAGGAAGTCAAATTCCGTCCGGGTACCGATGACGGCGACTACAACGTCAAGCTGCGTAACCTCGTACGCTTCCTCGAAGACGGCGACAAGACGAAAATCACGTTGCGTTTCCGGGGCCGCGAAATGGCGCACCAGGAAATCGGCATGCGCATGCTCGAGCGCCTGCGCACCGACCTCGACGAAGTCGGCGCGGTCGAGCAGATGCCGAAGATGGAAGGGCGCCAGATGATCATGGTGCTGGGCCCGAAAAAGAAGAAATAAGCAGCGCGCTGCGCATCGTCCGGTGCGCAACGTCGATGCTGTCGTGCAGAACAGGCAGTACCCGTCGGCGATCGACGGAATGGCAGGTTTCGGAAGTGCGTCCGCGTAGCGGGCGCTTTCCTGAAAAGCGGCGGCCAGCAACATCGGCCAGCTGCATACCAAGTGGAGTGGGTTTCGAAGGGCGGGTCAGGGCCATCAGGGCCGACCGCACACCCATATCCATCTAATAATGGAGTTGTTCGTCATGCCTAAGATGAAAACCAAGAAGAGTGCTGCAAAGCGCTTCGTGGTGCGTCCGGGTGGTACCGTCAAGCGCGGTCAAGCCTTCAAGCGCCACATTCTTACCAAGAAGTCCACCAAGAACAAGCGTCAACTGCGTGGTTCCACGGCCGTTCATGATTCCAATCTGAACTCCGTGCGCGCGATGCTGCCGTTCGCTTAACCCTTAACTGAAACTCACAGGAGCTAGATATGCCTAGAGTCAAACGTGGGGTTACCGCACGGGCCCGTCACAAGAAGATCATCAAGCTGGCCAAGGGTTACCGCGGCCGTCGCAATAACGTCTATCGCATCGCCAAGCAGGCGGTCATGCGCGCGGGCCAGTACGCCTACCGCGATCGCCGCAACAAGAAGCGTGTGTTCCGTGCATTGTGGATCACGCGTATCAACGCGGCGGTGCGTCAGCACGACATGACGTACAGCGTGTTCATCAACGGCCTGAAGAAGGCTTCGATCGAACTCGACCGCAAGGTGCTGGCCGACATGGCTGTGTTCGACAAGGCCGCTTTTGCTGCGATCGTTCAGCAGGTGAAAGCCGCCGTTGCAGCCTGATTGCGCTAGTTAGCACATCGTACTGCGTGGTTCGTTGCAGCGAAGATCCGGTAGTCTCGGTGACGCTGCAACAGAAACGGGGCTCCTCACCGAGCCCCTTTTTTGTTGGTCGGGCGGTTTGCGCTCGTACCGAACATTGAACACTGACGTTGAAAAGATGGGATCAATGGATCTGGACCAGATTGTCGCCGATGCGCAAAAGGCCTTCGAACAGGCCACCGACACCACCACGCTCGAAAACGAGAAAGCCCGTTTTCTCGGCAAGTCGGGTGCGCTGACCGAGCTGTTGAAGGGCCTTGGCAAGCTCGATCCCGAGACTCGCAAGACTGAAGGCGCGCGCATCAACGACGTCACGCAGAAGATGGCCCCCGAGATGACAGCACGTCGCCAGGCGCTGGCCGACGCGTTGCAGAACCAGCGCCACGCCGCCGAAGCCATCGACGTCACGCTACCCGGCCGCGGCAT
>CALFSF010000161.1 GCA_937917025.1 uncultured Paraburkholderia sp. | reverse complement strand
CAACGCGGCGATTGAACTTCATACGACCCACCTTCGAGAGGTCGTACGCGTCTTCGCTGTAGAACAGACGATTGAACAGCGCCTCGACTGCTTCCTCGGTCGGCGGCTCGCCCGGACGCATCATGCGGTAGATCGCGATGCGCGCTGCCATGCGGTCGGCGGTTTCGTCGATACGCAGCGTCGACGAGATGTACGGACCTTGATCCAGATCGTTCGTGTAGAGCGTCTGGATGTCCTTCACCTTCGCTTCGCGCAGCTTCTCGAGCACGGTCTCGGTGATTTCGTCGTTCGCGTTTGCGATGACTTCGCCGGTTTCGCCGTCGACGACATTCTTCGCCAGCGTGCGGCCAAGCAGATAGTCTTCCGGAACCGAGATGAACTTCGTCTTCGCGCTTTCGAGGTCGCGAATGTGCTTGGCGTTGATCCGCTTGTCCTTCTGGACGATCACGTTCCCATCACGATCCGTGATGTCGAAGCGTGCGACTTCACCACGCAGACGCTCCGGCACGAATTCCATCTGCGCGCCTTCCGGCATCAGCGTGAAATTGTCGAACACGAAGAAGTTCGCGAGGATCTGTTCCGGCGTGAGGCCGATAGCCTTCAGCAGGATCGTGACCGGCATCTTGCGACGACGGTCGACGCGGAAGTACAGCACGTCCTTCGGATCGAACTCGAAGTCGAGCCACGAACCGCGGTAAGGAATGATACGTGCCGAAAACAGCAGCTTGCCCGAGCTATGCGTCTTGCCCTTGTCGTGTTCGAAGAACACGCCCGGCGAACGGTGCAGCTGCGAAACGATCACGCGCTCCGTGCCGTTGATGACGAACGAACCGGTCGGCGTCATGAGCGGAATTTCGCCCATGTAGACTTCCTGCTCCTTCACTTCCTTGACGACGGGCTTGCTCGGCGATTCCTTGTCGAGCAACACCAGGCGCACCTTGGCGCGCAAGGCCGAGCAATAGGTGAGACCGCGCTGCTGGCATTCCTTGATGTTGAACGCCGGCGGCGACAACGCGTAGCTCACGAACTCCAGGCGCGCGAAACCGTTGTGCGAGACGATGGGGAAAACGGACGTGAACGCGGCCTGCAAACCTTCGGGTTTGCGAGCATTTGCGAGTACGTCAGCTTGCAGAAACGTGCTGAATGATTCAAGCTGGGTGGCCAGCAGGAAAGGTACTTGGTGAACGATGGGGCGCTTCGCAAAACTCTTACGAATGCGCTTCTTCTCGGTGAAGGAATATTGCATACGATCTCCGAATCACGGCGGGCATGGTGTCGAGGCGAGGCGCCAGGATGAGACAACCCGAGTGTTCACCGACTGAGACCCGATGGCCGTCCTGAGGCTTGAACGAGCCTAGAAGCTTGGTGGTTGGCCGCTACCAACCGCTGGCTGACGGCAGCGGATGCCAATGTTGCCCGCTACCCGACCAAACTTGCCTTCTGCAGTCGCTTCAGAAGACAAAGAGAAGTGCCGGTCGATCGACACCCGAGGGTGCGAGGAAGGGCAATTTTCTTTGGCCTCTGGGGCCATGTTTTTCGCCTCGAAACGCCGAGCGAAAACAAAGTCCCACAAAAGCACAAAAAGGCTGGCGGTGGAAAACCGCCAGCCTGCGCTCAACGCGAGGGGCTTTACTTGATTTCAGCCTTCGCGCCGGCTTCTTCCAGCTTCTTCTTCGCTTCTTCAGCAGCAGCCTTGGGCACCGCTTCCTTCACGGGCTTCGGTGCGCCGTCGACCAGATCCTTCGCTTCCTTCAGGCCGAGACCCGTCAGTTCGCGAACGGCCTTGATGACGGAAACCTTGTTGGCGCCCGTTTCGGTCAGGATCACGGTGAATTCCGTTTGCTCTTCGGCAGCAGCTGCGCCGCCGCCAGCGCCCGCCGGGCCAGCCACTGCCACAGCAGCTGCCGACACGCCGAACTTCTCTTCGAACGCCTTGACGAGTTCGTTCAGTTCCAGAACCGACATCGCGCCAACGGCTTCGAGGATGTCTTCTTTTGCGATTGCCATTTGAAATACTCCTAAATTGAATTCGGATACAGCCAGCGATCAGTTACGCCCAACTGAAATGCGTTAAGCCGCTTCGCCTTGTTTCTTTTCTGCCAGCGCGGCCAGGGCACGCGCAAAGCCGGAAACAGGTGCTTGCATAACGTAGAGCAGCTTGGAGAGCAGTTCTTCGCGGCTCGGAATGTTGGCGAGCGCTTGCACGCCAGCCTTGTCCATCACGTTGCCGTCAAAAGAACCAGCCTTGATGATCAACTTGTCATTGCTTTTCGCGAAGTCATTGACGACCTTCGCAGCAGCAATCGCATCTTCCGAGATGCCGTAGATCAGAGGACCGGTCATCTGCTCTGCCAGCGGAGCGAACGGGGTACCTTCGACAGCGCGACGCGCCAGCGTGTTCTTCAACACGCGCAGGTACACCTGTTGCTCACGCGCTTTCGCGCGCAGCTTGGTCAGATCGCCAACCGCAATCCCACGATACTCAGCCAGAACGACGGTCTGGGCTTTCGCGACTTGCGCGGAAACCTCAGCGACGACGGCCTGCTTACTTTCTTTGTTGAGTGGCACGGTTAGCCTCCAGATTCGATACACGTGGCGGTTGCCTTGTGTACCGCGTTCAACAACGGCGTCCGACGTGTCAGGAGTATTTCAGCCAGTTGGGTGTCCGCAGCGCTGCGAACGACAACCGGCATCACCACTACAAAACTATTTCGGGTTCGCCATCTGCGTTGGCTTTGCATTAAGGGAACGCCTGCCTGCTGCGATCCCGCCAACGGTCTTTGATAACCGGCCGTTCGATGCAGACTGCCATCTCACGACCGCCCAAAGCCCATAAACCCGCTGCAGCTTGCGCCGCAACGGAAGAATTCCTTACTGTGCTGCGAGCGTTGCCTGATCGACGCGGACACCCACGCCCATCGTGCTCGACAGCGCGACCTTACGCAGATAAACACCCTTGCTCGTGGCCGGCTTGGCCTTTTGCAGTGCGTCGACCAGCGCGTTCAGGTTGCTACGCAGAGCCGTCGGCTCGAACGAAGCACGACCGATCGTCGCGTGGATGATACCGCCCTTGTCGACGCGGAACTGGACTTGACCAGCCTTTGCGTTCTTGACGGCCGTCGCCACATCCGGCGTAACCGTACCGACTTTCGGATTCGGCATCAGGCCGCGGGGACCGAGAATCTGGCCCAGCGTACCGACAACGCGCATCGTGTCCGGCGAGGCGATCACGATGTCGAAGTTGAGGTTACCGGCCTTGACCTGCTCTGCCAGATCTTCCATACCGACGATTTCCGCACCAGCAGCACGAGCCTGTTCGGCTTTCTCGCCCTGCGCGAACACAGCGACGCGAACCGACTTACCCGTACCCGCGGGCAAAACGACCGAGCCACGAACGACCTGGTCCGACTTCTTCGCATCGATGCCGAGTTGCACTGCGACGTCGATCGATTCATCGAACTTCGCGCTTGCGCATTCCTTCACGAGCGACAGGGCTTCATCGATCGCGTAGAGCTTCTGGCGATCAACCTTGGCTGCAAATGCTTGCAGACGCTTCGAAAGCTTGGCCATTTACACGCTCTCCACGGTGATGCCCATCGAGCGGGCGCTACCAGCGATCGTACGGACCGCTGCGTCAAGATCAGCTGCCGTGAGGTCAGGCATCTTGGTCTTGGCGATGTCTTCGGCTTGAGCGCGCGTGATCTTGCCGACCTTGTCGGTATGCGGCTTGGCCGAACCCTTGTCGATCTTCGCTGCCTTCTTGATCAAAACCGTAGCCGGCGGCGTCTTCAGAACGAACGTAAAGCTCTTGTCGGCGAACGCGGTGATCACGACCGGAATCGGCAGACCCGGTTCCATCGCCTGAGTCTGCGCGTTAAACGCCTTGCAGAACTCCATAATGTTCAAGCCGCGCTGACCCAGTGCAGGGCCGACCGGCGGCGACGGGTTGGCTTTACCTGCAGGAATCTGCAGCTTGATAAAGCCGATGATTTTCTTTGCCATTTGGAAAACCTCGTTGGAACGCTTGAGCGTTCAGGTGAGTAGTAGCGCGCTTTCGCCGAAAGTCTGGTTACTGACGCTCCTCAACGGCCATTGCGCGGACCGTAAGCGCGAAGTACGGCTCGCGCTAAATAGCGTGAGCCGCAGAATCTGATTTACAGCTTTTCGACCTGGCCGAATTCGAGTTCGACCGGCGTTGCCCGTCCAAAGATCGTGACGGACACACGGACGCGCGATTTTTCGTAGTTCACTTCCTCGACGCTGCCATTGAAGTCCGTGAACGGACCATCCTTCACGCGGACCATCTCGCCCACTTCGAACAGGGTCTTCGGTCGCGGCTTTTCCACGCCCTCTTGCATCTGCGACATGATCTTTTCGACTTCCCGGGGGGAAATCGGGCTCGGGCGATTACGCGCACCGCCGACAAAACCGGTCACCTTCGCCGTGTTCTTCACGAGGTGCCATGTTTCGTCGGTCATTTCCATTTCAACGAGCACGTAGCCCGGGAAGAAACGACGCTCGGTGACAGACTTGTGGCCACCCTTCACTTCCACGACTTCTTCGGTCGGGACGAGAATCTGACCAAATTTGTCCTGCATGCCGGCACGGTCGATGCGCTCCTGAAGCGCACGTTGCACGCTCTTCTCCATGCCGGAGTAGGCGTGCACGACGTACCAACGTTTACCACTCGGGGATACCGGCGTATCGCTCATATCATTTCCAACCCAGAATCACCGAGAAAATCACCCATTCAATGGATTTATCGCTAATCCAAAGAAATAGCGCCATGACCAGCACAAACCCGAAGACTACGAGGGTCGTCTGCGTTGCCTCTTTGCGAGTCGGCCAGACAACCTTGCGAACTTCTTTGTACGAGTCCTTGGCGAAGGCAATGAAACCCTTACCGGGGGCAGAGACAAGACCGACTGCCACACCAGCGATAGCGCCAACAGCCAGGGCCGCTCCGCGGATGTACCATTCCTGGCCGCCAAGCCAGAAGAACCCCACGAACCCGGCCAAGACCAGCAATACGCCAGCGATCAACATCAGCTTGTCGCCAGAAGTATTTACAGTTTCGACGGAAGGATTCGCCATAACACCTTAACGTGCGCCACTAGCGACGCGAGAATTTGGCAGGGGCAGAGGGAATCGAACCCCCAACCTTCGGTTTTGGAGACCGACGCTCTGCCAGTTGAGCTATACCCCTAAACCATTTTGGGGTTGACGGCATCGCCAACCCCGAAGACATCAGACCTACGAGAAGTAACTGGCTTACTCGAGGATCTTTGCAACGACACCGGCGCCGACGGTACGGCCACCTTCACGG